>JAYUXA010000152.1:0-3500 GCA_043753245.1 Chitinophagaceae bacterium | reverse complement strand
AAGGACTTCGCCGGCTTATCCCGGTAAAGTCCCGGAATCCAAACTATCGAAAACTAAATCTGATATCCCATGAAACAGGATCTACACTCTTCTGCATGGAAGTGTTGTGCCGTGACGCTATTGTCTGCTTTTTTACTGGGAAACTCCTTTGCTCAGAATACTGAAAGATCTGCGCATTACGAAGCTGGTATTACTATTGGACCATCCAACTTCCTGGGCGACCTGGGCGGGAATCAGGGAAAAGGTACTCCTTTCATAAAAGACAACAATATCCAGATGACCAAACTGACGTTTGGCGCATTCTTATCTTATCATCCCAACGAGCTGATAGCAGCCCGGTTCTCGGTGACTGCCGGATCACTGGAAGGAGACGATGCAATTATCAAATCAAAAGGCGGGCTGGAAGAAGCACGCAAAATCCGTAATTCGAATTTCAGGTCAAAGCTTACGGAAGGATTGCTGATGGCGGAACTATACCCAACTACCCTTTTGGAATATGATGAAACCGACACCTACCACAAATTCAGACCTTATATAGCTGCCGGTATTGGAGTGTTTCATTTTAATCCACAAGGCACAGATCCTTATACAGGCGCATGGGTGGCACTTCAGCCATTACGCACAGAAGGGCAGGGACTTCCCGAATACCCCGATAAGAAGCCCTATAAGCTCACTCAGATGAATGTGCCGTTTGGGGTTGGGGTGAAATACTATTTAACCGATAATGTGAACCTGAGTTTTGAGATCATCCACCGAAAAACATTCACTGATTACATTGACGATGTAAGCACTACATATGCCGACCCTGCCGCATTCTATGCAAATATGCCCCTGGCAGAGGCACAGCTAGCTGAAAGAATGGCCAATAAGTCCGGACCGGTAGGATCACCACAGTACGCACCAGGTTCAAAAAGAGGAACCTCCACAAATAACGATTCTTATTACACTGCAGGATTTAAGTTGGGCGTGCGGCTGGGAGATGGAAACCGGTTTAAAAATTCAACAAGCTGCCCGGTTACGTTTTAATTCCCTTAGCAGAAAAGATACTAATAATCCGTACCTAAATTTTCGTCCCACAGGGAGATATATGAAAACAACGCTACTTAAAATCCTGATGCTGGCCTGTGTCCTGTTCGTGGAAACGAACAGTTTTTGCCATGCCTTAAGTGCACCTTTGAAACCTGTTTTTATCAACACCAGAGATTCGATCTTTATTGTTAAACAATCCGTTAGCAAGGCACATAAGATATTGCTTTACCCCGATGCGAACCAGAAAGTGGTATTTTTCAGTGTAAAGGGGAAGGAAGGAAAAGACTATCAGCTTTTTGTTTTTGACCTTGCAGGAAACCTGATCAAACAAACCGAAATCAGAAATAAACAAACCACGGTAATTAAAGAATTTGATAAAGGTATTTACCTGTTTGATGTGTTTAGTGACGACATTAAGATTGGCAACGGCCAGATGACAGTACGATAAAATTAATGAATTGCTAAACCTGTAAGCAGCAGGGAAATTATTAAAATCCGATATCCGGTTGAGTCAAAAACCTGGTCCGTTCCCTATTTATAGTACCATAACAATAAAAGATTTTTTTAACTACTCCCTGCGCCTGCTTATTGGAAGTTCAGTATAAACTCCTGGTTTTTCCCAGTATCCTCAGTGGCCGGCGATGAAAAATTGCCGGCCATTGCTTTTTAAAATACCCCCGGTCCTTACTGCATCTCCAGTTTTAAAAACCGGGCAGTATGACTCTCTTTTACCCTGGTTAATTCTTCAGGAGTACCTTCGAATAAGATCCATCCTCCCCCATCTCCTCCTTCAGGTCCAAGATCTATGACGTGGTCCGCCACTTTTATCACATCCAGGTTATGCTCTATCACCAGCACGGTATTGCCACGGTCTACCAGTTTATTCAATACGGTCAGCAGATGGTGTATATCCTGGAAATGAAGGCCGGTTGTTGGCTCATCCAGTATGTAAAATGTTTTACCGGTATCTTTTTTACCCAGCTCGGTAGAAAGTTTTACCCGCTGCGCTTCGCCACCACTAAGGGTTACGGCAGACTGACCAAGAGTGATATATCCCAACCCTACCTCCTGCAGCACTTTTATTTTACGGTAAATAAAAGGTACCGGAGAGAAGAATTCTACTGCTTCATCCACCGTCATGTTCAACACATCACTGATCGATTTACCTTTATACCGGATCTCCAGTGTTTCTCTGTTGTAGCGTCTTCCATTGCATTTTTCACAGTTCACATACACATCCGGCAAAAAATTCATCTCAATCACCCGCATGCCTCCGCCTTCACAAACATCACATCTTCCACTTTTCACATTAAAAGAAAACCGGCCAGGTGCATATCCTCTTATTTTTGCCTCCGGCACAGAAGAAAAAAGCGTTCTGATATCCGTGAAAAATCCACAATAAGTGGCCGGATTGCTGCGCGGTGTTCTCCCAATGGGCGACTGGTCCATTTCAATCACTTTATCTATTGCTTCAAGTCCCTTTACATTTTTATATTCCAGTGGTGATGTTCTTGAATTATAGGCATGTGTGCTTAGAATAGGATATAGGGTTTCATTGATCAGTGTAGACTTCCCACTGCCACTTACTCCCGTTACCAGAATAAATTTTCCCAAGGGAAATTTTACATTCAGTGCACGCAGGTTATTTCCATTTGCCCCTTTTAATTCTATGAATTTCCCGTTGCCTTTTCTTCTTTCTGAAGGAACCTGTATCAGTTTTTCACCGAACAGGAATTTAGAGGTCTCACTTTTGGATTCATATATTTTTTTCGGATCTCCCTGGGCCACGATCCGGCCGCCATGTTTACCGGCCAATGGTCCAATATCAATGAGATGATCTGCGGCCAGCATAATATCTTTATCGTGCTCTACTACCAGTACGCTGTTGCCAATATTTCTAAGGTTTTTCAATGCATCGATCAGCCGGGCATTATCGCGCGAATGCAGGCCGATGCTTGGTTCATCCAGAATATAAGTGATGCCCTGCAACTGGGAGCCTATCTGTGTAGCAAGTCTTATACGTTGGGATTCTCCCCCGCTAAGGGTGCGGGCTGACCTGTTGAGGGAAAGATAATTTAACCCTACATCAAGAAGAAACTGCAGTCTTTCCCTTATTTCTTTGACCACATCTTTCCCGATAGTCTTTTGTTTGCCACTTACCCTTGCCTCTACCCCTTCAAACCAGGTCATCAGTTTATCCAGATTAAGCTCACTTAATTCGGATATGTTTTTTCCATCCACTTTAAACCAGAGACTTTCTTTTTTCAATCTCGATCCATGACATTCAGGACAGGTTTTTAATTCCATAAACTGTTCTACCCATTCACGAAGTGCCTCAGTGGTACCACCGGCAAACCATCTTTTCAGTTGGGGGATAACACCTTCATATTCTTCCTTATATACCTGAGCGGAGGAGGGCGTTTCATTAAAATCCACATCTGTATTTCCATCGCCTTCCTCATTTCCATACA
>JAYUXA010000151.1:0-16035 GCA_043753245.1 Chitinophagaceae bacterium | reverse complement strand
CCACTTGCCATTAATGCTGGTATTGACTTCATTTTGCTGCTTATCAAGCTCATTGTACATTCGGATATTATAATTAGCGAAGTCAAGGAATTTATCTTTCTTCCTCTTTCCCTCCTGATAATCGTATGCACGGCCAAACAGAAATATTTTTTTATTGATGGTGTATAGAACATCCTCGAGCTGATAGGTCTTAGGATCAAATTCATTGGTTATCATTACCGGTTTTCCGGAAGCCTTTAGCTGCTCATTAAACTCCTGCACCTGGTAGTCATTTTTTTCTTTTCCTTCCGCACTGCCTACTATCACTATTCTGGAGCTGTCGGCATTTAATGATATTTTAAAATTAATATCATCTTTCTTTTCTTCTTTTTGGAAACTTGTAACGGGCTTCCACTTCCCTTCCGGCAGGCCGGATTTCATATTGATCCCGGTCACAAATATGTTCAGCAATTTTTCGCTCTTGACGTATTCTGAGGCAAACAAAACATCTGATTACGAAGTACAAAAAACTGGACGAACTGTTTGCCTTTCAGATCCGCATTTAAATTGTTGCGGTACAGTTCTGATAAATTTTTATCCGGTTTTATAAGGGTCGCAGCAGATCTTCCTATACCTCCGATCACAAAATAACTTTTTAAAGCCGTGTGACCTTCCTGCAGGTATACGCCATCGCTATCGGCATGGATCACTTCTGGATCGACACTACCTTTGTTAAGTTTGAATTCTTCACCCCACTTGATGGTAGGTTTTTGAGCAGAACAAAAGGAATATAAGGAGAAAAAACGAGTAATAGTGTCCAGGATTGCATAGGATAACGGGTTTCTTGGCTCAATAGTAATAAAAATTATCCAACTCTCTAAATGTCCTGCGATTAAATCAAAAACATGCCGGCCACCGCAATTAGCCCGAGGCATAGCCTCTGCGGTAAAGTAAATTCCATTACTTTTGTGACCCTTTTGCATTTTTAGAACAGGTAGAAATAAATCTGACAACATTATGGCAACGATAACGCGAGAAAACATTGGTGTGCTGAACGATAAGATCCTGGTACGGATCGAAAAGCAGGATTACCTGCCTTCCTTTGAGAAATCTTTAAAGACCTACAGCAAGTCTGCGAGCATACCCGGATTCAGGAAGGGCATGGTACCGGCCGGCATCATTAAAAAAATGCACGGACAATCCGTTTTTACCGACGAAGTACTCAGAACAGTGGAGAAAGAACTGAAAAAGTTCATGGAAGATGAAAAGCTCGACATTTTTGCTCAACCTCTTCCGCTGGCGGAAAATGACGCCCGAAATCTGGACGTGAACAATCCTGCTGAATATACCTTTGGGTTTGAAGTAGGTTTAAAACCAGCATTTAAGGTGGCAGAGCTGTCTGCTGAAAAAGTCCCCTTATTTAAAGTAAATATCACGGAGGAGATGATCACCAGGCAATTGGAACGATTGCAGAAAGGTTATGGAAAAAAGAAAGAGGAAGCGGGCGGCGATGAAGAAGATAATATTGAAAAAGCACCGTTAGAGGAAGAATTCTTCAAAAGCGCCTATCCTGGTAAAGATATAAAGACGGAAGAAGCACTCCGGGAAGAGATTAAAAAGGAAATGGAAGAATATTGGGCCAGCCAGTCGCGCAACCAGATGCAGCATGAGATCTATCATCGGTTACTGGATCATTCTGATGTTTCTTTCCCTGAAAGCTTTCTGAAAAGATGGTTGGAGAACGGGACAGAAAAACCCAAGACTCCGGAAGAAGTGGAAGTAGAATATCCCGGTTTTATCAGCCAGCTAAAATGGACCCTTATCAATGACAGGATTGGCGAGGAGCAGCACTTGGATGTGACAAAGGATGATATTAAGGATTTTGCCAAAAAACAATTGTTCGGATACATGGGAATGCCTTCCGGCGCAGACGATCAGCCATGGGTGGAAGAATACCTGGATAAGATGATGAAGGACCGCAAATTCATTGACGATTCTTACCAGCGTATCCGTACTGAGAAGTTGTTTGACTGGGCTGAAAGCCAGGTTCAGAAAGAAGAACAGCCGATCAGTGCGGAAGAGTTTGGCAAACTGGTTCAACAGCACCAGCATGTCCATTAAGCAGTATTCATCCGGAAAATTCAATGGAAATATATAAAAAAGGGGCGCAAAAGACCAGAAGTCCGATTGTGCCCTTTGCTATGCTTAGGTTAGCTTACGAAACCGGCGTTTCTGTTGAAATGTCAGTTTTTTGGCCATTTAAAAGTTTGGACGGAGATTTGGGAAGTAAACGGAAATTATACAATAGAAAATTATCAATATGAACCACCAGCAGGAATTTGAGAAATACGCCATAAAGCATAAACGCATCTCCTCCAATACGCTTCATGGGTACACCCAGCATCAGATAAACAACCTTACCCCGAATATCATTGAAGAAAGGCCCATGAACGTAGCTGTTATGGACGTTTACAGCCGGTTAATGATGGACCGGATTATCTTTCTGGGGTATCCCATTAATGACGAAGTGGCGAATATCGTGACCGCCCAGCTTCTTTTCCTGGAAAGTACCGACCGTGGCAGGGATATCCAGATGTACATCAACTCTCCGGGCGGAAGTGTGTATTCGGGGCTCGGCGTATACGATACCATGCAATATATTACTCCGGATGTTTCAACGATCTGTATTGGCATGGCGGCCTCTATGGGAGCTGTATTGCTTACTGCGGGCGGACATGGCAAACGCACAGCGCTTAAACACGCCAGGGTGATGATGCACCAGCCCAGTGGCGCAATTGGCGGACAGGCAAGTGATATCGACATCACCGTTAATGAGATCCGTAAAGTAAAGAAGAACCTTTATGATATTCTGGCCTTTCATACCCGAAAAACCGTGAAGCAGATTGAAAAAGACTGCGACCGTGATTACTGGCTTACCGCAGAAGAAGCCAAAGAATACGGTCTGGTAGATGAAGTGCTGATCATGAATCCGAGGAAAGAGAAAAAAGATTAATCCCTACCCTTTAATTTTTTAAACTACGAACATGAAAATCAACTCAAGATATTTACACCAGCCTTACAGAATGGATGACGAGGAAGAAGAAGAGGATGAACCTAAAGAAAAAGAGACGCCCAGCCCTGAAATGGGAATGCTGATGAAAAAACTGGAAAAGTATTTTTTCGAAACAAGAGCGATTTACCTTTGGGGCGTGGTCGATGACCGGTCGGCAAAGGACGTGACCACGAAAATGCTGTTGCTGGATGCCGACAGACCTGGTGAAGAGATCAAATTTTATATCAATAGCCCCGGTGGTGTGGTAACCAGCGGAATGGTCATTTATGATACCATGAAAATGCTAAAAAGTCCGGTGAGCACCATCTGTATGGGACTTGCCGCTTCTATGGGATCGATTTTGCTTAGCGGAGGAGAAAAAGGCAAACGTTTTATATATCCCCATGGAGAGGTGATGATTCATCAGCCGAGCCTTGGTGGACGTATTCAGGGAGTGAGTGTTGATCTTGAAATTACAGCTAAACAAACCCGCCGTGTTAAAGAAATAGGCGCCAGGATCCTCTCTGAAAACTGTGGTAAAAAATTTGAGCAGGTAATGAAAGACTTTGACCGTGATTACTGGATGGACGCCAAAGAATCTATTGAATACGGTATCGTAGATCATCTTTTTGAAAGGTTATAACAATTCTTTGAGGTCTTGGAAAAGTTCGGGATCTTTAAAGGCAGATCGATAAAGAATATTACATGGCAAAAACAGCATTACATTGTTCCTTTTGCGGTAGAAGCCGTGACGAAGTAAAGATATTGATAGCGGGACAGGAGGGACATATCTGTGAAAATTGCGTGGAACATGCACGGGAGATCATAGACCAGGAATTGATGGTACGTCCGGATGCACCTTCTCCGGCCCAGTTTAAGCTTAACGTAAAAAAACCTGTAGAGGTTAAAAAGTTTTTGGATGAATATGTGATCGGCCAGGACGATGCTAAACGAGTACTTGCCGTTGCCGTGTACAATCATTATAAAAGACTTCAGCAAAAGCCGCTCGATGGAGACATTGAAATCGAGAAAAGCAATATTGTCATGGTGGGTGAAACCGGTACTGGTAAAACACTGCTGGCAAAAACAATCGCCAAATTGCTAAATGTTCCTTTCGCAATTGTAGATGCTACAGTGTTTACGGAAGCAGGGTATGTAGGAGAAGATGTGGAAAGCATTCTTACCCGTTTACTGCAGGTGTGCAATTATGATGTACCCGCTGCGGAAAGAGGAATTGTATATATAGATGAGATTGACAAGATTGCCCGTAAGGGTGACAATCCATCGATCACCCGGGATGTAAGCGGAGAAGGTGTGCAGCAGGGATTGCTGAAGCTGCTGGAAGGAACAGATGTACTGGTACCACCTCAGGGAGGAAGAAAACATCCGGAACAAAAATTAATAAAAGTAAATACCCATAATATTCTTTTCATCTGCGGAGGTGCTTTTGACGGTATCGATAAGGTAATTGCAAGAAGAGTAAATACGAATGCGATAGGGTTCAATGTAAATAAAGAACTCCAGGAAAATATGAAGAAGAATCTTCTTCAATACGTCAATGCACGTGACCTTAAAAGCTTTGGACTTATTCCTGAACTACTCGGGCGCCTGCCAGTGGTTACCTATTTAAATCCACTTGACCGGGAAACGCTTCGTTCTATATTGGTTGATCCTAAAAATGCACTTATAAAACAATACCGCAAATTATTTGAACTGGAAGGTATTAAGCTGACCATCGAAGATCCGGTATTGGATTTTATGGTTGAAAAAGCATTGGAATACAAACTTGGCGCACGTGGTCTTCGCAGCATTTGCGAAAGTATTTTAACCGATGCTATGTTCGAACTGCCCTCCACTAAAGAAACTGCGCTGCATGTGGATCTGGTATATGCTGAAAATAAATTCAGTAAAAGCAAGATCAGCCTGCTCAAAGTAGCTTAATATAATCTTATGACAGACCTTATAGAAAAATTGAAACTTTCAGCCGGCATCACCGACGAACAGGCGCTTAAGGCTATTGAAGTAATTAAAAATTACACCAAAGAAAAGTTTCCCATGTTCGGCAGTGCTATTGAAAATGTATTTAAAAAATATAAATCCGAAGACAAAGACGATTTCCTGGCCTGATATTATTTTTTAATTCCGGGATACTGCATATTGAGTGACTGTAAAGTATCGCGGACAGTTTTTAGCATAAGATACTCTTTGTACCAGTTTTGATCAGAAGGAACGATTGTCCATGGCACATCGTTGCAGTTTTCAAAACAGTCTTCATACATTTCCATATAATTATCCCAAAGTGCAGCCTCCGTGAAGTCGTTCTCATTGTACTTCCATTGTTTGGCAGGATCTTTTATGCGTTCCTGCAACCTTTCTATTTGCTCTTCTTTGGAAATATGGAGGTAAAACTTTAAGATCCTGGTGTTATTATGTTCCTGTAAAAGATCTTCAAAATCATTGATAGCTTTCATCCTTTTTTTAGCCATTGCATCAGTGCACCATTTATGCACTCTGGTCACCAGAATATCTTCATATTGCGAACGATTGAACACTTCTATCATCCCTTTTACCGGTGCATACTGATGGATGCGCCACAGAAAATCGTGGCTTAATTCAACCTCCGTAGGCGCTTTAAAAGACCGGACAATAATACCTTGTGGGTTTACCGAACTGAACACAGATTTCACCGCACCATCTTTACCGCTCGCATCCATTCCCTGAATGATCACCAGCAGCGAAAATTTAGAGGAAGCATAAAGCAGGTTCTGCAGTTCACTAAGCTCTTTAAGGATCTCTGCTGATTTAACTTTAGTAGCTGCTTTATCGGCTTCTTTTGGAGCGCGGGTGCTGATCTCGCTGAGTTTGATTCGGGCCATACTATCAATTGATTCTGTAAATGTACTTCTCTGCAATAAAACTGCATTGAACATCTCCGGACTTTCCGGCAACCACGTCAATTTTGTTATCAGGATAAACTTTTTCTTTCATTCATGCACGGCCTTGCTATACTACTGCCTCATTAATCCGGTTAATCATTTAAGCACTTCTCTGGAAATCACCAGCTTCTGGATCTCCGATGTCCCTTCCCCGATCGTACAGAGCTTACTGTCGCGGTAAAATTTTTCTACAGGATAGTCTTTCGTATATCCGTACCCGCCAAATATCTGAACAGCCTCGCTGGAGACTCTTACTGCCACTTCACTTGCGTAATACTTAGCCATAGCAGACTCCAGCGTCATACTTTCCCCACGGTCTTTTTTGTCGGCAGCCTGAAGGGTTAGCAGCTCGGCAGCCATTATTTCAGTAGCCATATCTGCGAGTTTGAAAGCAATACCCTGAAAGCTGGAAATTGGTTTATCAAACTGGTGCCTGTCTTTCGAATATTGTACAGCAGCTTCATAAGCTCCTTTAGCTATTCCTAAAGACAGTGCGGCGATCGAGATCCGACCGCCATCCAAAATTTTCATGGCCTGCTTGAATCCTGATCCTACCTGGCCGAGCCGGTTGGCATCAGGAATACGACAGTTGTCAAAGATCATTTCTGCGGTTTCGCTTGCGCGCATACCAAGTTTATTTTCTTTTTTACCGCCACTGAAGCCGGGGGTGCCTCTTTGTACGATGAAGGCTGTAGCGTTATTTTTAGCTCTCGGTTCCCCTGTACGTGTCATGACCACGGCAATATCCCCGCTAATGCCATGAGTGATCCAGTTCTTTGTTCCGTTTATTATCCAGTCTTCCCCATCTTTAACAGCTACACATTTCATATTGCTGGCATCGCTTCCCGTATTGGGTTCCGTGAGCCCCCAGGCTCCGATCCATTCGGCAGTTGCCAGTTTCGGGAGGTATTTTTGCTTTTGGTCTTCATTTCCAAAAGCCAGGATATGACCGGTACACAGAGAGTTGTGTGCCGCTACACTTAATCCGACTGATCCGCATACCTTTGATATTTCCTGGATCACGGACACGTATTCAAAGTAGGATAATCCGGCTCCTCCATACTGTTCGGGAACAAGTACTCCCATAAATCCTAGTTTCCCCATTTCTTTTACCACCTTAATAGGAAATTCCTGGGTCTCGTCCCATTGCATTACAAAAGGCTTAATGTATTGCCGGGCAAAATCTTTGGCTGACTGCGCCACCTGTGAGGTGATTTCAGAAACTTCAAAATTCATAAGGTGCAAAATAAACCATAATTTGATAGACTATCAAGTTGTTCCCCTTAAATAGCTTTATCGGGCCACGGAAGCATAGGAAGGCTTTGTGTAAGGCGAATCACAGGCCAGATAAGGACGAAGTTGTTGAAAAACCGAGTCCCTGATGCCGTATACCTGCCCGATCTGATCTACCGAACGGAATCCGCCAAGCCGGGACCGGAAGGAAATGATCCGCAAAGCAAGCTTACTGCCTATACCCGGCAGGGCAATAAAGGCGGTGGTATCCCCGGTGTTGATTTCCACTATTGCGGGTGTGACGCGGGTCCATTTTTTACTGCTGACAACCCGATAATCCTCGTTAGTTTTTCTGGTGCGTTTGCCGCGGTAATCTGCTTGCTGATCTTTAAAATACAGTTGCTTATAGTTGTATTTTTTATACCCGTTATAGGAACTATATTTTTTACGCGGGTATTCGTTGTTATAGTATGGCGAATCGGGATAAAGCTTCTTTTTTACAAACTGGTCAGCAGGAATGATCTCTGCGACCGGTTTTTTAACATCCGTAAAATACGCGGCGGCCACGATAATTAATAATAAGGCAAGCAGGGTAATTATACCCAGGCGTTCCCTTTTGGTAAAGGAGAGATACGATTTACTGTCCATAACAATTATTTACAGCAAGTTATCAAAGCAGGATGCCGGAATGAAGGGGTAATATGAATACTTTACAGTGAAAACACCAGTCCGTCATAGGCCAGCGCCATGCCGGAAGGCAATTCCTTCTGTACCTCTGCGTGCCGACCCATCTGGTGACTCATATGCGTAAAAAACGTTTTCGCGGCACCGATCTCATTGGCCAGTTGAATGCCCTCCTCCAAAGTAAAATGAGAAATATGCTTTTGCTTACGAAGCGTATTAAGGGTAAGGATCTTGGTTCCCCGTATTTTTTCCATTTCAGAAGGATCTATTCTGTTGGCATCGGTGATGTATGTAAAATCACCAAATCTGAATCCCAGCACAGGCATCTTCAGATGCCATACCAGGATGGGGATGACGGGGATGTCTCCCACCAGAAAAGGCTCAAGATGTATTGTGTTCATTTTAATTTCTGGCACTCCGGGATAAGGGGAGTCGGCAAAAGCATAAGGAAATTCACGGACCAGCACTGCCTGTGTGGGTTCACTGGCATAAACCTGCATAGGAAGGCGGCTCCAGTAGTTGTAGGCTCTTACGTCGTCAAGACCAGCTACATGATCCTTATGAGAATGAGTAAACAGGATCCCATTAAGGCTGGTTACCTTTTCCCGGAGCATCTGCTGCCGGAAATCAGGGCCCGAGTCCACCGCTATAGTGGTATTTGCCGATCTGATAAGGATACTTGTCCGAAGGCGTTTGTCTTTTAAATCTATGGAGGTGCATACCTGGCAACTACATCCGATCATAGGAACACCACCACTGGTACCTGTTCCTAAATAAGTTATTGTTAACGGAGGATATCCCACATATCAAATCTAAATAAAATCAGGCTTTGGCAAGGATTTGATCGAAGGTTTTCCGGGAATCAGAAGATAATGTTTCCGGATCAGCAATAAGTTTGGGAATAATATCCATTAATGTATTAATCCGGCCTTCCTGCTGAAGAAACTTATTCAGCACCACTACTTTTTTTTCTTCGAGAATGCAATATCCGCTTTGGAATGTACCGCGTTCATACCGGATAACGTATTGTATTTCTTTGATCAGATCTTCCAGTTTATCAAGGGTATGCTGTGTATATTTCATCGCTCCACAAATATAAAGTATTGAAGCAAGATGATCCGGCGGAACATCTGTGGATCAGCGGCTGGTCATGCGGATTACAGGTATCACCATTTCTTCCAGGCTTACACCCCCATGCTGAAAGGTATTTTTGTAGTAGCTCACATAATAATTGTAATTATTAGGGTAACAAAGAAACAAATCTTCTTTAGCAAAAATATAGGAGGAGTTGACGGTCGGAACGGGCAGCCCGGCTTCTTTGGGATCGCGGAAGGCCAGCACATCTTTAGGCTCATAATTTAAATTCCGGCCGTGTTTGTAACGCAGGTTGGTGGTAGTTTGTTTGTCCCCGATCACTTTTACGGCAGATTTTACCCGCACACTACCGTGGTCGGTGGCCAGTATCAGATTGATCTTTTTATCAGCAACCTTTTTCAATGCCTGGTGCAGGGGAGAATGTTCAAACCAGCTTTTGGTAACCGAGCGGTAACTGATCTCATCACCAGCCAGTTCCTTGAGTACTTCCAGCTCTGTCCGGGCATGGCTCATCATGTCCACAAAATTATATACGATCACATTCAGGTCATTGCCCATCAGGTTGTGCATATTGTTTACCAGTTCCTGCCCCGCCTGGTAATTAAGCACTTTGGTATAGGAAAGTTTAATATCCTCTCTCTTTATGCGTTTTAAATGTGTACGTAAAAAATCTTCTTCGTGCAAATTTTTTCCTCCTTCCTCATCATCGTTTTTCCACTGCTGATGAAATTGTTTTTCAATTTCCAATGGTGTCAGTCCTGCAAAAAGCGCATTGCGGCTGTACTGAGTAGCCGTAGGAAGAATGCTGTAAAACGTTTCTTCCTCCAGAATCCGGAAGCTCTCAGAAAATATCGGCTGTATCGCTTTCCACTGATCGAAACGGAGATTATCCAGCAATATAAAAAAAGTAGGAATTCCTTTTTCGATATGAGGTAGAATTTTAAATTTAAACAGATTGTGCGACATGATAGGACCTGCAGTGCCTTTAGGATCCATCCATTTTGAATAATTTCTGGATACAAATTTAAAAAACTCTGTATTGGCCTCGCTTTTCTGAGCATGCAATACCTCTCTCATTTCAGGACTGTCACTCTTTTCCATTTCCAGCTCCCAGTACACCAGTTTTTTATAAATATCCATCCATTCATTATAATCCGGATTGCTGTTCAGTGCCATAAATAAATTGCGGAACTGCTGCTGGTAGGCTGTAGTTGTTCTTTCTGAAACAAGGCGTTTATTATCAATGATTTTTTTCAGGCTCAGCCATACCTGATTGGGATTTACGGGTTTGATCAGGTAATCGGTGATCTGCCCTCCGATGGCGTCATCCATCAGATTTTCGGTTTCATTTTTAGTGATGAGCACCACAGGAATCTGTGTGTTTACTTCTTTTATTTTCGCAAGGGTTTCAAGACCGGTTATCCCTGGCATCGTTTCATCCAGCAATACTACATCTACAGGATTTTCCCTGAGATAATCAATCGCATCCAAACCATTGGTTAGTGCATGCACATCGTATCCTTTATTTTTTAAAAATAAGATCTGCGATTGAAGACTTTCAATTTCATCGTCTACCCAAAGAATTTTGCCTAAAGACATAGTGCGTATTATTCATGTAAATTTACAGCAATGATCAATCGCACCAGAAAAATCATCAACGACCCTGTTCACGGTTTTATAACTATTGATGATCCGCTTATTTTAGCCATCATTGCACATCCATACTATCAAAGACTACGCCGGATCAACCAGATGGCATTTGCGCACCTCGTTTACCCGGGAGCGATACATACCCGCTTACATCATTCTCTTGGTGCATACCACCTCATGTGCAGCGCACTGAACGAATTAAAAAATAAAGGCACCGTAATTACTCCTGATGAAGAACGTGGTGCTAAAATGGCGATTCTGCTGCATGATGCAGGCCATGCCCCGTTTTCTCATGCACTGGAAAAAATACTTATTCCGGGCTATCATCACGAAACATTGTCCTTGCTGGTGATGAAGGCATTGAATAAAATATACACGGGTCAACTGGATATTGCCATCAATATCTTCACAAATAATTATCATAAACCTTTTTTACACCAGCTGGTTTCCGGACAGCTTGATGTAGACCGCCTGGATTATCTTACCCGGGATAGTTTTTTCACGGGTGTTTCGGAAGGAGTCGTGGGATACGACCGTATCATTAAGATGCTGACCGTATTTGAAGATCAGCTGATGGTAGAAGAAAAAGGGATTTATTCCATAGAAAAATTTCTGGTATCCAGAAGGCTGATGTACTGGCAGGTGTATCTCCATAAATCAGTAGTATCTGCAGAAATGATGCTGGTTAAAATTGTGCAGCGTGCAAAAGAACTTATCCGAAACGGGTACCCGCTAGATGCTGCCTCCGTACCTTTTAATTATTTTCTGGTTAACAGCAATATAGAGATGAAGGAAGGACCGAGCATGGATAATTTTTTTCTGCTCGATGACTACGATGTGATGGCAACGATTAAAAACTGGATGTTTCACCCGGATAAAATTTTATCCACGCTGAGCCGCCTGCTGGTCAACAGGCAACTGTTTAAAGTGAGGTTTCAGACCAAACCTTTTGAGGAATACCAGCTTATTGAATTGCGGAACACGATTTGCAACGAATTGGATATCGATGAACAGGATGCCCGTTATTTTATCTTTACGGGCGAAGCAGAAAATACCACCTATGACCCTTCAGAAGAAAAAATTAATATTTTATTTAAAGACGGTACTGTAAAGGATATTTCAGCAGTAGACAATGCGCTTATTCATCAAACGCTGTCAGCACCTGTTAAAAAATTCTATATTTGTTTTTTGAAATAGATCAATATCATTTTATGCAATTCTCTGCAGCACAAATAGCCCTGATCATACATGCCGGAGTGGAGGGTAATCCCGATGCGACAGTAGAATCATTTGGAAAAATAGAAGAGGCGAAACCCGGGCAGCTTGCTTTTCTGGCCAATCCGAAATACGAGGAATACCTTTATACAACCGGAGCTTCAGTTATTATTGTTCATGAGCATCAGGAATTAAAAGAACCCATTTCGGCTACGCTTTTGAAGGTGGCCGATCCCTACACCGCTTTTGCAACGCTTCTTGCCACCTATCAGCAAATGATTTCCCAGCAGATGACCGGCATTCAGGAGCCGTCTTACATCGCCAAAAGTGCGACATTGGGCGAGCAGGTATTTGTAGGAGCGTTCGCCTACATTGGCGAGCAGGTACAGGTCGGAAATCATGTAAAAATTT
The DNA here is from genome assembly GCA_043753245.1 of Chitinophagaceae bacterium. GTDB lineage: Bacteria > Bacteroidota > Bacteroidia > Chitinophagales > Chitinophagaceae > Flavitalea. Next base: position 3,780 of record JAYUXA010000151.1, on the reverse strand, counting down.
ATCCTTCGGTATATATTGGCAATAACGTTCGCATCGGAGATCATACCATCCTGCATCCTGGGGTACGGATTTATCATGAATGCATTATAGGCAACAACGTAAGTATCCATGCAGGTACCGTGATCGGCAGTGATGGATTCGGATTTGCACCACAGGCAGACGGCAGCTTTAAAAAAGTGCCACAGATCGGAAATGTAGTGGTGGAAGACCATGTTGAAATTGGTGCAAACGCAACGATCGACCGTGCAACCATGGGATCGACCCTGATCAAATCCGGTGCTAAGCTCGATAATCTTATACAGGTAGCGCACAATGTGGAGGTGGGCCATCACACCGTAATCGCTGCACAGGCGGGCGTAAGTGGCAGCACAAAAATCGGCAACAACGTGATGATCGGCGGACAGGCAGGGATTGTGGGTCATATTCAGATAGCCGATAATGCCAAGATCAATGCCCAGAGCGGGGTTAGTAAAAGTATAAAAACACCCAACACAGCCGTCACAGGATCTCCCGCGTTTGATTATACCAGCGCATTGCGCAGCCAGGCGGTCACCCGTAATCTTCCCGAACTCGAAAAACGCATCACCGAACTCGAGATTCTGGTGAGGCAGCTGATGCTTGAGAAAGCAGGAATTTAAGTCATATTACACATTTAGTTTCTTACTTTCGCAGCCTATGGAGCGGACCACCGTCAACGGAGATCATTACCAACATACTATAAAAGCGGAGATTACGATTTCAGGTGCAGGAATCCATACCGGACAAGCGGTTATTATGCGCCTGAAACCTGCTGAACCAAACACCGGAATCGTTTTTCAACGGGTAGATCTGAAAAACAAGCCTCTTATCAAAGCAGATGTTGACAACGTTATAGAAACCAACAGAAGTACCACGCTTGAAGCCAATGGGGCCAGGGTGAGCACTATTGAACACCTGCTGGCTTCCCTGGTAGGGATGCAGGTCGATAACGTACTGATCGAAATAGATGGCGAAGAAGTGCCTATTCTGGATGGCAGTGCAGAGCCCTTTGTAGCAGCCCTCGAAAAAACGGGAACACTGAAACAGGATGCCCGTAAGATCTATTACTCCATTGAACACAATATTACTTTTGTAGACGAAGAAAAGAAGGTAGAAATGGTGGCACTGCCTTACCATGAATACCGGATCAACACCCTGATCGATTTTAATTCGCCTGTGCTGGGAACCCAGCATGCGGCCCTTAAAAATATAACCGAATTCAACAAAGAAATCGCTCCCTGCCGTACCTTTTCGTTTTTTCATGAACTGGAATGGTTGCTGGCCAATAACCTGATTAAAGGCGGAGATATCAACAACGCCATTGTTGTGGTGGACAAACCTGTTACCGAAGACCAGGTAAAACGAATTTCTAAAGTGTTCAACAAACACGATGTGCAGGTGAGTGATGAAGGAATTTTAAACAACCTCAAGCTGAGATTTCCGAACGAGCCTGCAAGGCATAAGTTGCTGGATGTAGTGGGCGATCTTGCGCTGGTGGGGTTTCCATTTAAAGCGCATATCATTGCCAACCGTCCCGGGCATGCGTCAAATGTGCGCTTTGCCAAGAAGATCAAGGAGCATATCAAGAAATTTAAGTTTAAGCAGGATGTGCCTCAGTACGATCCGTCTAAAGCACCGATACTTGACATTCACGCTATTGAAAAAGTGTTGCCCCACCGCTACCCTTTTTTGTTGGTCGATAAGGTTATTGAGCTGACAGAAAAATATGTGGTCGCGATAAAAAATGTGACCTATAATGAACCTTATTTTCAGGGACACTTTCCAGGAAATTGCGTGATGCCGGGTGTATTACAAGTGGAAGCACTTGCCCAGGCCGGCGGATTCCTGGCAATACCCCGGGATACGGAAGATAAATACGATACCTACTTCCTGAAGATTGACAATGTTAAATTTAAGCATAAAGTTGTTCCGGGAGACACGCTGATCTTAAAAATGGAGTTAACCAACCCTATCAGAAGAGGTATATGTGAGATGAAAGGAACGATATATATTGGGGATAAGCTGGTAACGGAAGCCGACCTGGTAGCACAAATTGTAAAAAGACCTAAAGCGTAAGTATGATTAGTCCGCTTGCATATATTCATCCCAATTCAAAAATCGGGAAAGGAGTATCTATTGACCCATTTGCTGTAATTCACGAAAATGTTATCATAGGAGATCATTCGCATATCATGTCCCATGCGATAATCGATCAGAATACTACTATTGGCGCCCACTGCCGGATATTTCCCGGAGCCGTTATCGGCGCTGTTCCCCAGGATCTTAAATTCGCAGGAGAGGAAACTACCGTGGAAGTCGGTGATTATACTACTATAAGAGAATGTGTCACTATCAACAGAGGCACAAAAGACAGATGGAAAACGGTAATTGGCAGCAACTGCCTGCTGATGGCCTACTCTCATGTGGCGCATGATTGTATTTTAGGCAATTATGTGATACTAGGAAATGCCGTACAGCTTGCTGGTCATGTAACCATTGATAATTATGCTATTCTGAGTGGTATGGCCGGTGCTCATCAGTTTGCACATATTGGCGAGCACACTTATATTGCAGGGCACACGGTTATCCGAAAGGATGTTCCTCCTTTTATTAAAGCGGCCAGGGAGCCACTGAGTTATATGGGAATTAATATCGTTGGCCTGCAACGGCGTGGATTTACCAAAGAGAAAATTGCCGAAATTTCCAGCATCTACCATGTTTTGTTCGTAGAAAAAAATACCACCTCAGGGGCAGTGCAGAATATCGAAACCAATTTTACTTCCAGCCCTATCAGGGATCAGATATTAGGCTTTATCTCGGGATCTAAAACAGGCATTATCAAAAGACCATCCAAAACTGCAACCGATGCAGATTTTACTTTCTGATATAGGTAAACGATTTAACCGGGACTGGATATTCCGCAAACTTTCCTGCGAATTTAATTCAGGGGATTCGTATGCTATAACCGGTCCGAACGGATCCGGCAAATCAACACTGCTGCAAATTATAGCCGGTGCCGTTGCTTCCAGTGAAGGATCTGTCCGGGTACGTGTAAACAAACTAGCTGTCGATGAACATTCAGTGTTCAACTACATTTCCATTGCCGCCCCTTATCTGGAGGTTATCGAAGAAATGACGCTCGATGAGTTTCTTCAGTTTCACCGCACCTTCAAACCCTTTCTTCCGGGCGTCACTGCAGAGGATATCCCGGATATAATCGGGCTCCGGTCTTCTGCGTCTAAGCAACTCCGTTATTACTCTTCCGGAATGAAACAACGGGTAAAACTGGCACAGGCTGTATTTTCAGATACCTGCTGTGTATTATTCGATGAACCCACCACTAACCTGGATGAAGCAGGAATTAATTTATACCATTCACTCGTTAACAGTTATTGTGCAGGCAGACTAATTATTGTCAGTTCAAATGACCGCCAGGAATATTCTTTCTGCCATAGAACGATAAATATGCAGGACTTTAAGTGACCACATTTTAATTCCTCCGGCCAAGGTGCTATCTCTGGCTGGCAATTAAAAGATTCAGGTCGGTATACTTCAGGTCAAAACGCTGACTGAGGTGAAAATTAGTAAGCGCTCCCTTGAACAAATAAATTCCTGAGCGCAGGTTTATTTTGTGCCAGATGAGATGTTCGAAGCCTCCATTATCGCCGGCTTCCAGCAATAAAGGCATCAATACACTGCTGATGGCCTGGGAAGCGGTTCGCGCAAACCCGGAAGGAATATTAGGAACGCAGTAATGTATAA
>JAYUXA010000150.1:0-7469 GCA_043753245.1 Chitinophagaceae bacterium | reverse complement strand
AAAATTCACCTTATTCAAGATATGGCCTTGGCGATCAGCTCCCCAGCCAGAATATTTTAACCCGTGCGCTGGGAGGGGTTTCCGCGGCATATTCCGATATATTGACAGTCAACTTTACCAACCCTTCTTCCTATGCCAGGCTCAAAAGAGCTACGCTTGATTTTGGATTGGAAATTGATTCCCGCACCCTTCGCGTTACCGATCCTCCAGCTAAATTTAATTCTGTAAGTCCTATTATTTCTTATGTGCAGCTTGGATTGCCCCTGAGCCAGAAAAAAAACTGGGGAATGAATATCGGGCTCCGGCCAATTAACCGAATCAATTACAAACTTGAAAAAAATGAACGTCTACCCGGAATTGATAGTGTCAATACCTTATTTGAAGGAAATGGAGGTACGTATGAAGTTTATACCGGAACAGGATTTGACATTATTAAAAACTTAAGTGTCGGTTTTAATGTAGGCTACCTGTTCGGATCAAAAGACTATTCCAGCTCCAGGAGCTTTATTGCAGATTCATCCAATGTCTTTTACTATCCCGGTAAACAAACAAACAACACCAGTTACGGAGGAATTTCAGGTAATGCCGGCCTGCAGTACACTATTAAAACCAGTAAGAAAAGTATGCTTCGTCTCGGAGCCTACGGATCGATCAAAAGAAATATCCGGGCAACAAGTGACGAGCGGGTGGAAACTTACAGCACCAATGCGAATGGCACGGATAGTATAGACGTTGTTAAAAATGAGACTATTTCCGGCAAGATCTCCTATCCGGCAACAACAGGATTTGGATTCATATACCACGGTTCTGATCGCTGGCTGGTAGGAGCTGACTACTCTCAGACCAGGTGGAGCCAGTACAGATACTTCGGACAGAATGATCTGGTGCAGGACTCCTGGACCCTTCATTTCGGAGGACAGTACCTTCCGGATTTCGTAAGTGCAAAGTCGTACTGGGGAAGGGTCACGTATCGTGCGGGCCTGTCATTTGGAAAAGACTATGTAAAAGCAGATGGCGATCTTCCGGTCTGGACAGGAAGTCTTGGTCTGGGATTGCCCATGAGACCCCCATCTTACAGCAACCAGTATTCCATGATCAATATGACCATCGAGTTTGGCCGGAGAGGAAACAATTCCAATATCATACGGGAAAATTTCTTTCGTCTGGCTATGGGACTTACCCTCAGCGATATCTGGTTTGTTAAGAGAAAGTATGATTAATGCTTAATTTTCAACGATACGTATACTACTTAGCAGCTTTAAGTAGCTGTTTTTTTATTTTTTCGTGTGAAAATGATATTGCCAGGGTAGATGCATTAATGAAAAAAAAAGCGGCTGTGGAGCAGGGACTGGTAGTAACCAGTTATATGAGTCAGGACGGCATTGTAAAAGCTAAACTGACGGCCCCATTCATGCTTCGCCATCAGATAGATTCCGCTTATATTGAATTTCCTAAAACGTTACATGTTGATTTTTACAACGACTCGGTGAAGGTAGAAAGTGTACTGGATGCGCATTATGCACGTTACCGGGAATTTGAAAGAAAGGTATTTTTAAAGGATAGTGTAGTGGTAATAAATATTTTGAAAGGGGATACGCTCAGAACGGATGAGCTGTGGTGGGACCAGAATAAACAGGAATTTTATACCGATAAAGCAGTTCGCATTTACCAAAAAGATAAAACAATTTACGGCACCGGCCTGCGGGCGGCTCAGAACTTTGAGTGGTATAATATCTTCCATATAACCGGAGTAGTGCTCACTAATGAAAATGCGCTTAATTAAGTGAATACAGAACCGATTGTAAAAGAATAGCTTAAAACGGAATATAGGTTTATCGGCTAACTGTTTCAACGTACAAACTGGTATAAAAGAGTAACAGCCCCGGGATTAAACGGAGCTGTTAAAAAAACTTTGTACAACCTTAACAACATAGCTTGGCCATCAATAGGTACAAATTTTCAGGTTTTCCATGGATTAAGTGGAATTTGGATTTTATTCTCGTTTCGAATGATTCCGGAATCCGGTTTTTTGGATTTTTGGATCTGGTTTTTTGGATCTGGAATTTTATTGGTTTTTACAAGATATTGGTTTGTATTCCTGGATCATCCAATCGAGAATACAAACATACAATCCCCTCCAGTGGGTTACAAGAGCGATAATGCTCAATTTTAACGCTTCATTAATTACTCTTATCTGCGTAATAACACGGGTTTATTAAACGTGTTGTTACTATTAAACTTAAGATGTTGCGCAAAAGAAGCGGAAGGCCATAGGATTTATTAAACGAATTAGTACTGTTGAACACTGGACTGCATTTAATAGTACTCGCAGCTCCGTTATAGTTAATAAGTATCTTTTCATTAACTTGAATCCAATGGGAAATGTTTTTAAGAATAAAACGGTTTTAATTACCGGAGGAAGCAGGGGCATAGGCAAGGCGATTGCCATAAAAATGGCAACGGAAGGTGCTAACGTTGTTATTGCCGCCAAAACAGTAGAGGAGCATCCAAAGCTGGAGGGCACAATCTATTCAGCCGCAAAACAGATCAGTGATGCCGGCAATGGGGAGGTACTGCCTGTTCAGCTGGATGTACGTGATGAACAGGGTATCGGCAGGCTTGTACAGCAAACCGTAGATCGTTTCGGGGGCATAGATATATTGGTAAACAATGCCAGTGCGATATCTATTTCACGGGTTGAGCAAACGGATGCGAAAAGATATGATCTGATGCAGGATATCAATGTGCGGGGACCTTTTTTACTGAGTCAGGCGTGTATTCCTTTTTTAAAAAAATCCGAAAATCCGCATATATTAATGCTTTCTCCGCCTATAAATCTTGATCCGAAGTGGTTTGGAGGGCATCTTGCCTACACTATCAGTAAGTATGGAATGAGTATGATCGTACTGGGCCTTTCGGAAGAATTGAAACAATACAAAATTGCCGTCAATGCGCTCTGGCCACAAACGACCATTGCTACTGCAGCAGTGCAGAATTTACTGGGTGGCGACCACATTATAAAAAAAAGCCGTAAGGCCGGAATCGTGGCTGACGCTGCATTTTATATTTTTCAAAAGAATGCTTTTGAAAATACCGGTCAGTTTTTTATTGATGAAGCGGTGCTTCGCGGGGCAGGAATAGTGGATTTTGATCAGTATGCAGTGGAACCGGGATCGAACCTGTTGAAGGATCTGTTTCTTTAAGGGTCACCAGATCTTCCACCATTTCCAGGGCATTTTTTAATTCTTTCTTTTTCAAAGATATCAGGCTGTTTAATTTTTCCAGGTCAAGAAGATATTGTTTCACCCGTTTCTGCATCTTAAATTCTTTGATGTGCTTATCCAGCAAATCATGGAGAATAGTCAATTGATCGGAGAAGTATTTTTCAGCCGAAATAATTCTTTCCCTGAGCAGGGCATGATTTCCCTGGTCGGAGAAAGAAAGTAATTGCTGTATCTGTTTTACAAATTTCCGGGCTATCTGATCCTGGGTAAGGGTTTTTGCCAGCATTTCCGAGGCCCATTTTGCGGCTAAGACCTTTCCTTCGATCGTCCTTGCAGTATACGAATCTGCCATTTTTTCAAAGCCATTGATCACCTTAGACCAGGAGAAGGCAAGCATCAGCATGCGTTCCGTAAATACAAATTGTTCTTGCTTTAAAATGGATTGCAGGACACCGGCATTTTTTTCATGTTGGGTAAATTGTATTACTCTCGGGTCGGTGCTGATGCTGTCCGGATGGATTTTGGAATAGAGGATCAGCCCTGCCAGTGAGGTAAGTCTGCTCAGTGCAACATATACCTGTCCCGCTGCAAAGGACGAGCCTGCATCAATAATGGCTTTTTCGAAGGTTAGTCCCTGACTTTTATGAATGGTGATAGCCCAGGCGAGACGCACCGGAAATTGAGTAAACGTACCCACTTCTTCTTCTTCCATCCTGTTTTTCTCCTCATTAAATGTATACCGTATATTTTTCCAGGTTTCTTTTTCCAGTTGCATCTCTGCGGGTGCATCCGGAAACCTGATAAATATTTCATCTGTTGTGATCCTGCAAACCGTTGCTATTTTACCGTTAAAATACCTTCTCTTCTCTCCTTTATCATTTTTCAGAAACATCACCTGGGCACCTTCCTTTAATTGAAGATTCATTTCTGCAGGCAATGCTTTTTCGCTGAAGTCGCCTTTTATAACGCCCGAAAAAACGGTGGGGCCACCAGTAAGATTATCCAGCTCCCGCCTGTTTATATAATCGGCTTTTGCATTATGCGAGGTAAGTGTTATATAATTGTCTTTTTTACCGGGCAGGAAAGCAGGCTGATAATAGTGGTGCAGCTCTTCCAGATCGTCCCTGGTTACCTGGTTGTTGCGGATATTATTCAGAATATCTATAAAGGAGGCTTCGCTCTGACGGTAAATTTTTTTCAATTCCAGATACAGTGGCGGAGATTGCTGTATCACCTGTGCATCAAAGAAAAAAGGACAGTTATACGTTTCTTTCATAAGTTCCCACTCTTCATTGTTTACCACTGGCGGAAGTTGAAAAAGATCGCCTATATACACCATTTGAACACCGCCAAATGGAATATGGGGCTTGCCTCTGAAATGCCTTAATACATGGTCTATGGCGTCGAGCATATCACACCGCATCATACTCACCTCATCAATGATCAGCATTTCCAGTTCCCTGATCAGTTGTTTTTTATTAGCATTAAAGCGAATGTTTTTTATTAACGTATGCTGGTTGGTTACTGCCTGTTGCTGGTTCCATCCGCTTTTATGGGCTGCAATGAAAGGACCGAAAGGCAGTTGAAAAAAAGAATGAATGGTTACGCCCCCTGCATTGATCGCAGAAACACCTGTTGGCGCTACAATAACCAGGTTTTTAAATGCATTCTCTTTAATATATTTTAGAAAAGTAGTTTTTCCTGTCCCAGCTTTACCAGTAATAAACAAATGTTTGTCCGTCTGATTTACAAACCGGACGGCGAGTGCAAACAGTTCATTGGATTCATCGTGCATGGTCATTAATGGAAATGTAGGTATAGATGCAATGACTGCCAAGTGAAATGCTGGAAATTAACTAGTTTTTTTTTGGATTCGTTGCACGGCCCGCATGGTGCATAGGGACAGCAATGCTGCATTGGCTTCAAATAGTGTAGCGGGGAATGGGTCTGCCTTATTTAAGAGTGTCTGCAGCGCTGGTTTTCCAGGTATTGATAAGGTATTGCAAATTGGGTTGATAAAATCTGGCGCAGAACCAACTCCTGTAGGCTGTGGGCATTGGTTCATTCATGAGTGCATTTTGTGCAGAATCCGTTTTTGCCGCGTCGCACACGGTTTGCAGGTCTCCCAGGTATTGATACAATATTTTTAGTTCTTCTTTTCCGCAAACCTCTCCGTAGCCTGGTAGATATTTCGTGTATGCAGCATCTTCATAAAACAATTTCAGTGACTGCCTCCAGGAATGGGTATTGCCTTCACTAAGCCATGGATGTCTTCCATTGCACAACAGGTCGCCCATAAAGGCAATACCCAGTTTCGGAATCAGCAGAACGGCATCGCTGGCGGTATGGCCATTCTTTCTTTCTACCAGTTTCACACTCATTTTTGATCCTTCAATCCACAGCGAATCATCGAATACTATATCGGGAACAGCTGTTACCAGATCGGCAGAGGATTCGATCATTCCTTCATAATAACCTATCCAGAAAGGAAGTTCTTCATTTGCGCTGGCTGTTGCGTTTACAGAACGTTTTTTTACTGCTTCCAGCAGTACCGCGCCGAATTTATTTTCCCATTCCTTTTCAGAACGCTCCACACGGTTAATTTCATTTCTGGTGGTGGTGGTGCTGATAATATTTGCCTGTGGTAAAAACACCTGGCTGCCCCGGATATGATCACTGTGGTGATGACTGTTTACTACCAGTGTTACCTGTTTGCGGGTTAATTGTTTTGCAATAACTTTTAATTCGTTCGCCGCTGATGCGGTCATGAAGGGATCGAATACAATGGTTTTATCGCCAAGATCTATTATTCCTGCATTGCATATTGCTTTTCCATACTGAGGATTATTGATGGCTACCCATACTCCCGGAGCGAGTTGTTCTATTTTGAAGTTGGCAGATAGGTTTATCTTCTTTCTGTTTTGGGCATTGCTACCTGCCGATTGTAACAGTATAAGTCCGGTGGCTAATAATACAGATAGAAATAGTTTCATTGACTGGCGTAATGGATTTAACGTATAATACTAAAGTCTAATTGCAATTAATCTTTACTAAAGCCGAATTGTAATTAATACCCTGAGCTATTCTTCCCCAGCCTCAAACTCCATCTGCCACAACGTTACCGGATAGGGACCGTTACAGGATCCTCAGTTTTGCATAATTCAGCATAATTTTTTTTTCTCCGTTCAGATCAAATTTTACGGTTGCAATAGGGTTGTGCGCAGATCCTTCCAGCCTGGTCACTTCTCCAAATCCAAATTTCTGATGTTCGATACGCTGACCCTCCTGCAGCGCGGTAGTGTCGCTGGCCATAAAGTCGGGAGTGGGAATATGTTCAACAGTCCTTGATGCTGGCTTTGGCGGGATATAGGAAGGCTTGGAAGGTGGTGAAGGTGCGCCATACCTTTTTTCTGTTTGCGCGGGATTATCAAAACCAGACCTGTGCATTCTATCGAACGCAGTAGAAGCGCCCCCAAAAAAACTACCCTGCTGATTGCGTGCACCTCCTCCGGAAAAACTCCTGTCGAGGTAATCCTCCGGAAGTTCATTTATAAACCTGCTGGGCTCATTCTGCACCAGCGATCCGAATTTATATCTTGTATTGGCATAAGTGATCCAGAGATCTTTTTTAGCCCTTGTGATCACCACATAGAACAATCTTCTCTCTTCTTCCAGTTCTTCACGGGTATTAACAGACATGGCACTTGGAAAAAGCATTTCTTCCAGGCCGCAGGCAAACACACATCCGAATTCAAGTCCTTTAGCTGCGTGAATGGTCATTAATTTTACAGTGTCTGCATTCGGATCTTTATTGTCCGCATCGGTCAGTAAAGTGATCTGTTGCAGGTAAGCGCCAAGGCTTTTATCACCTACTTCACCATCTTCATTGCCGGGTGTTTCCGTAAATTCTTTAATGGAGTTAAGCAACTCCTGGATATTTTCATACCGCGCTACGCCTTCGGTACTTTTGTCGGTAAATAATTCTTTAACAAGATTGGTTTGCTTGCCCACATGCAACGCGATCTCGTACGCATTTTTATCTTTCATCATACTGGCAAAGGACCGGATCATCAGCACAAAATTATCGATCACTTCCAGTGTATTGGCTTTATACCCATGCTGCGCAGCATTTTCCAGCACCTCCCACATAGAAATGTTGTTGGTATTGGCAGCGAGCACTGCGCGGTCAACAGATGTTTTTCCGATACCTCTCGCAGGAAAATTAATGATCCGTTTCAGGCTTTC
>JAYUXA010000149.1:0-3519 GCA_043753245.1 Chitinophagaceae bacterium | reverse complement strand
TTCCGGGACGAATTTGAATGGCATGTGTTGAATCCGGTAGAATCGCAGACGAGAAACTATGGACTGGCGCATTACGCGGAATCCAGGGCAATGGCCGTATGATCAGACCGAAGGTTATTTAACCGGCTTTCTGATCAGTTTAATGTTCCTTTATTGGAATAAGAAATAGATAGAACGGTGATTTACTTATAAACTTTGCGCCCCGGCTATAAATGCCGTTGCGTGAAATCCATCAAACATGGCAGAAGAGAAAAAACTTTTTAATGTAACGATAGACAATATCTCCATTCAGGTAGAAGCAGGCACCAGTATTCTGCAGGCTGCACGATCTATCGGTGGGGATGTAGCACCACCGGCAATGTGCTATTACAGTACGCTGAAAGGCAGCGGTGGAAAATGCCGTACCTGTCTGGTGGAAGTTGCCTCCGGCTCTACTGCCGATCCGAGACCGATGCCTAAGCTTGTGGCGAGTTGCCGCACCAACGTGATGGACGGGATGGTAGTAAAAAATATTACCAGTGAAAAAGTTATAGATGCCCGGAACGGTGTGGTTGAATTTTTACTGATCAACCATCCGCTGGATTGTCCGATATGTGACCAGGCCGGCGAATGTCAGTTGCAGGATCTTAGTTACGAACACGGCAAAGAGAGCACCCGCTACGAATTTCCAAGAAGAACATTTACAAAACATAATATAGGGCCTTACATACAGTTGCACATGACCAGGTGTATTCTGTGTTACCGCTGTGTATATACTGCCGACCAGCTCACAAATAAACGTGAACACGGTATACTGGACCGCGGCGATCATTCAGAAATTGCCACCTTTATTGAAAAGTCTCTGGACAACGATTTTATAGGAAATGTAATTGACGTTTGCCCCGTTGGCGCACTGACGGACAGAACCTTCAGGTTCAAGAACAGGGTTTGGTTCCTGAAACCCGCCGATGCACACCGTGACTGTCCTAAATGCAGCGGAAAGGTTACCTTATGGAACCGGGGAGACGAAGTATACCGCGTTACTGCACGCAAAGACCAGTGGGGAGAAGTGCATGACTGGATCTGCAACGAATGCAGGTTTGAGAAAAAACATTCTAAGGACTGGATCATCGAAGGTCCCACCATCATCAACAGGCAGTCAGTTATTTCACAGGGACATTATGTGGAAACAGTGATGCCTCAGGAAACGTTACAGGAAGTGATGGGCGGAAGATCGCCCAGATTATTAATGGATATACATACGGTCAGCGAAGTGAATAAACCAACGGTAGACCTTTCAGAAATCCCTGGCCCCGCAACGGGACAGGTATTTGAATAAAGACTACTGTGCACTTTCGCTCCGGCACTGCGTGAACGGTTCAAGCAGTGCAGAAAAAAAGCAATGACGCAAAGCATAAAAATATGAGCGTATTACTCGCTGTAGACTGGGCATTTATTTTAGAAAAACTGGTGCTGATCGTGAGCGTGGTTTCCATATCGCTGGTTATAGCCATGTACGAAACCTATGCCGAACGCAAAGTAGCTGCCGTAATGCAGGACCGGCGGGGACCTAACCGTGCCGGGCCTTTCGGGATATTACAGCCCCTGGCAGACGGGCTTAAATTATTTATGAAGGAGGAGATCATTCCGAACACGTCCAACAAATTGCTTTTTGTTCTTGGTCCCTGTCTTGCGATGTTAACTGCCATGATGACCTCCGCTGTTATTCCCTGGGGAGGGAGTTTTCACTTTACTTTATTCGGCGCAGACCGTATGGTGAGCCTGCAGATCGCCGACATCAATATTGGCATATTGTATATTTTCGGAGTGGTGAGCATGGGGGTGTACGGAATAATGATCGGTGGATGGGCCTCTAATAATAAATTCTCGCTGATATCCGCCTTACGCGGTGCCTCACAGATCATCTCTTATGAGCTGCCCATGGGGTTGTCTTTAATAGCATTACTTATGCTCACCGGTTCGTTAAAGATGAGCGTGATCATGGGCAACCAGCTGGACAGCTGGTATTATGTAGTGTACCAGCCCCTCGGATTTTTTATATTCCTGATCTGTGCATTTGCAGAGTGCAACCGAACTCCTTTTGATCTTCCTGAGGCAGAAAATGAATTGAATTTCGGGTATCACCAGGAATATTCTTCCATGAAACTGGGCTTTTATCTGTTTGCCGAATACATCAATATGTTTATCAGCAGCGCAGTAATGGTTACCTTATTCTGGGGAGGGTACGATATTCCGTTCGTAAACGACACCCAATTAGTTGCACGTATTGGAAGCTGGGCAACGCTGATCCAGGCGGCCGTGATGTTATTCAAGGTGTCCATATTTATATTTGTTTTCATGTGGGTGAGATGGACGATCCCAAGGTTCCGCTACGATCAGCTGATGAACCTGGGATGGAGAGTATTGATACCGTTATCCCTGATTAATATGATTATCACCGCACTGGTGATCTTACTGAAAGAGAATGGTTGGAGATTTTAACTAATTTTGAACATGCAGTCACTAACAAACAGGGCCAGGCCGGTAGAGCGAAAACCAATGAATTGGTTGGAGCGCCTCTATATGTGGAATATTGCAAAAGGAATGCTCATTACCATGAAGCATATTTTTATGCGCAAGGCAACGATCAGTTACCCTGAACAGAAAAGAGAATTCAGCCCCGTATTCAGGGGTCTGCAGATATTGAACAGAGACGAAGAAGGCCGCGAGAATTGTACGGCCTGCGGATTGTGTGCCGTAGCCTGCCCGGCGGAGGCCATCACTATGGAAGCAGCTGAAAGGCAGCCCGGAGAGGAACATCTTTACCGAGAAGAAAAGTACGCCGCGAAGTATGAGATCAATATGCTGCGCTGCATTTTCTGCGGATTATGTGAAGAAGCCTGCCCGAAAGATGCGGTATACCTCAGCGAAACGTTTGCTCCTTCTAATTACCAGCGTAAAGGATTTATATATGGGAAAGATGATCTGCTGATCCCGCACCCTTTAGAAGATCCGGAAGCTTACCAACGCGCGTTGGGATCAAGAGGGAAAAACAAGGAAAACGCAACCAGGTGATCTTATGAATATAACTGATATTTTATTTTATGCACTCAGTGCGCTGGCTATCGGCAGCGCTATACTTGTTGTACTCAGCAAGAACCCCGTTCACAGTGTACTGTGGTTGATCGTTACTTTTTTTGCTATTTCAGGCCATTATATATTAATGAATGCACAGTTCCTCGGTATTGTAAACCTCATTGTGTATGCCGGGGCCATTATGGTATTATTCCTTTTTGTGATCATGCTGATGAACCTTAATGCCGATTCGGAACCACAGAAAAATAAATGGCTCAGGCTTGCCGGTATTGTTGCCGGCGGATGTTTATTGCTCGTGCTGGTGGCTGCATTAAAAAATGCAGAAGTGAAAGGAATGCATACGGAGCTGGTAACAGGTGATATCGGTTTGATCGAAAATCTGGGTAAGGCTTTGTTCACGGAATATGTTGTACCCTTTGAAATAAGCAGTATTTTATTTTTAAG
>JAYUXA010000148.1:0-16148 GCA_043753245.1 Chitinophagaceae bacterium | reverse complement strand
ATAATGCTTACGATTAGCTGAAGATTAACAATGTGTATTATTAGAACCGCTTATTGAGGTTTGATATTAATTAAAGACTACACATAAGATACTCCACTAATACTTAACTCATTCTCAAGCAGTATTTACTTACGGGGACTTGCTGAGTTCGGATTAGGGGGCTTAAAAAATGTCGTATTACTGCCCCAGGAGTAAATGATAAGGAGTTGAACAAAGAGGCCTTTCCAGCTGGCCTCATTAGAGATTGAAATTTAAAGGGTTTTCTAGCTTATTAAATTGAAGGATTCTATAAGAATTAGATTTTTTAGTATCAATACGGGATTTCCCAATTAGTAACTTTAAAAATTAATTAAAATAAATCAAATCATAGTAAAATGAAAATACAACCTTTTACCGGCTTACCAAGGCTGCTTTTGCTGTGGTCAGCTTTAATTATTACACTCTCCAGTTGTTTAAAAAAAGATCTGGAAGGAATTAATCTAAAACCAAGTCGGCTCGCAAATGTGTCCGGCACTCCGAGCATCACAAATTTAAATAGTAAAGGGCAGATAAGGGTTAATAATGCCCCGGTTTATCCAATAATGCTATACTCCCAGTGGGATTATACTAAAGACCAAATTAATTACCAATTAGATCATATGGCCGAGGCAGGCATGGACGTGATTTTTTTGGAAGCCAATAACAAAACGGATGTTGAAATGACAGCTATTTTGGATAAGGCAGCTGGTTTAAACATAAAAGTGATATTAAAACATCACCGTGGTTCAGATTATCATGATATAAGCTTGGTGAATACTTTTAAAAATCATCCGGCTATATTCGGCTGGTTAGTTTCTGACGACATCACCACTAACTGGCCCACTGATGCTGACAGAGCAGAATTACAGGCGATTTCAAACTCAGTTAAGGCGGCAGATCCAAATCACGTAACTGTCTTAAGTGACCATTTGATAAATGGAGTTACAAATTATCAACTTAATGTTGGTTTGACTGACGTTTCTAACTTTCAGTTCTATCCAATTACAAACCAACCAATAGTAAATGATGAGCATATTTGGACCCGTAAGGTTTGGGGATTGTATCCGGCAAACATGGCTTCAAACTCCAGTCCAAAAAAAGCAGGATCTGCAGCAATTCAAACATTCAGTTGGTATGAAGCGGGCGATAGAATGCCACAACCGCAAGAAATTGATGTTGATACCTGGACAAGTGTTGTTGCTGGCTGTCAAGGAGGTATTACTTTTTATACTTTTGAAACAAACAATAATTCAACACTTCCCGACGAATATCCTGCACAATGGGCCAAAATGAAACATCTTACTAATGAAATAAAGACTTTAAAAAATGTTATTTTAAATGGCATCTTAACTAAAAAGCCTTACGTAGAAGGAGATCTGACGACCTGGTCATCGTGGGCTTATAATGGAAAGGTGCATGTAGCTGCTATTAATATGTCGAGTCAGCCACAGTATGTTAACATTACTTTACCAATAAGAACACCATCCACCATTACCAACACTTTTGCAAACCGTGCGCTGCATTTATCGTATTCAAACGGGCGTTTAGTAGGAACAATACCACCACTGACTGTTGATGTACTTTCTTTAGGCGGTGCAGGTAATTATTGGTGGGCTCTTGAAAATCCGCAAAGCAATGCCAATAGAGGAACAGCACCAAGCATTGTTGATGGGGACTTGTTAAACAACTACGACTTGCCCGAAAATTGGGATGTTGGCAAATGGCAAGCGGCCGGTATTACTTGGTTTAACACTTCCAGAGCCAACATTAATAGTGTGAAACTTCATAATGGAACGTTTGTTACCGGTGGCAATGGATGTTTTACTCAAGATCCATATTACGTACGTGTTCAGTACCAAACGTCCACAAACGGAACGTGGACAGATGCACCGGGATGGAACGTACAACCGGTCTATCCTTACACTACGGCGGCTTCAGGTAGGGTTTATACGTTCTCAGGACAGGCGCTAACACAACAGGTTACAGGTATAAGGGTAATTGGGAAGGTCCATACGAATGATATATCATGGGCTCTCTCGGTAAAGGAAATAGAGGCTTTCGCCGGTTCTTCAAAGCTTTAATCTGTAAAAAAATAAACCCGTTGCGAAACCTCTAATAATGATATTGGACATGTTGTTGTTCTGCTTAGCTAGCACTATTTGTCGAGGTTATAATGAGGAACCAACTAGTTATTCCAAACATTTTACAATAACAAAACTCCTTTGTATTGTTATTGAAGATGCCGATAAAATGTAGGCCTCTTTTTAGATGTCAGTAAAATTGCCGGTAATTTAGGATTAGTTTTCCTTATAAGGCGCGTAGCTTATCCAGTATATGTAATACAGGAAACTTTAATTTACGGACGATAGTTATTCGAAAATTCTCAGGACAACCTTAAATATATATTGAGTTCGGATGTTAATAAAATCCTCCCAATCACCAATCATAAATATGAAAATCCACAAATATAAAAGTAGGTTGCTACACAGAAACCTGCTTCGCTGTCGCTTATTGATATTTTTTCTATTTTTGATAGGCTCAGGCGATTCGCAAGCCCAAACGCTTGCGCTACCCGACCTGTCGTTTTTTCAAAATCCCGGCGCCAAGTGGCGTCAAGTAGGTAATGTAAATGCGGATTTGAAGAAAGACAACGTGCTTACAAGCGCAAATGGATCAGGTATACTGGTAAATACCACTGACAAAAAGAACAAAGGCATCAACCTTATTTCCGTAGCTCAGCATGGCGACGCAGATGTAGAACTTGATTTCCTGATGGCTAAAGGCTCTAATTCCGGTGTTTATCTTCAGGGACGTTATGAGATTCAGCTGTTGGACAGTTGGGGAGTTTTGAAGCCTGGCCCGGGTGATGTAGGAGGAGTGTATCAACGTTGGGATGAGAGCCGGCCTGAAGGAAAGATGGGATATGAGGGGCATGCACCGAGGCAAAATGCCGGTCGTGCGCCGGGAGTATGGCAACATCTCAAAATTTCTTTTCAGGCGCCCAGGTTTAACGGTAGTTTCAAAACTAGAAATGCACGGATGTTGATTGTAGAGCTTAATGGAGTTTTAATCCAAGAAAATGTCGAGCTCACCGGTCCCACCCGTTCGGGTATGGCCTCGGATGAAGTTGCTTTAGGGCCGCTAATGCTTCAAGGCGATCATGGCGCAGTTGCTTTTCGGAATATTCACATCACCAACTATAATAAGCCGCTTCCGGAATTAACGAATTTGAAATACACCGTTTACAAAGGGAAATACGACATCGAACCCGACTACGCAAAGCTTCCGCCGGAAGTAGTAGGCACTGCCGGAGTCCTCTCCTTGAACATCAGCAAACTCGAAAATGAGTTTTTGATTCGATATACCGGCATTCTTCGAATAAAAGAACCGGGGGAATACAAGTTTAATCTGAGCGTTCCGGGAGGGAGCGTTTCAATAAAACTAAACAACAAGCTTGCCGTACCTGCTAGCGAGAGAAGCGGAACAGTTAGCTTACAATCAGGAGACATCCCTTTTGAATTGGTATATGCAAAATACGACGATGATGCTGAATCTGGTTTAGTTTTAACAGTCAGTGCTCTCGGGATGCGAGAGTTTACTATGAGCGATTCAAACGAGACATCTCCTCAGGCTGAGGATCCCATTATAATCAATGCACCCGTTAACACTACGCTTCGCAGTTTTATGGATTTTTCTGAAGGCAAGCGTATCACCCATGCAATTAACGTGGGCAGTCCGCAACAAGTGCATTATACTTATGATTTGGACAACGGGATGATAGTGCAAGCATGGCGAGGAGGCTTTTTAGATGCTACGCCGATGTGGCATTCCCGGGGAGACGGATCATCAAGACCTGCAGGAGCCTTACAGCGGTTTGAGAAAATCGTTCCGGCAATAAAGCAGTTAAGCGCCGGCGACATGGCCTGGAGTGCGGATACTGTCGGCTCCGGTTTTAAACCAAGGGGTTATGCCATGGATGCGGCTAAACGTCCAATATTTAAGTATTCAGTTTATAACACCGGGGTAAGCGATGCTACCCAAGTTACCGATAACGGCAACGGGCTATACCGTGAAGTTACGGTTGAAGGTCCTGCCGAAAAGCTTTTCTTCCGTCTCGCGGAAGCAAAAAATATTGAAACGATTTCAGAAGGCTTATACCTTTTAAATGATAAGTCGTATTACATACGAATCGAAAATGCCGGCGGAGAAAAACCGGTAATTCGCAGTTCCGCTACGGGAAAAGAACTTCTACTACCTATCAAAAATAAAATAGCTTATTCCATTCTATTTTAAAGACGCAGCATGATATCATTCTTAAATATTTTACCACGATCCATACGTTTTCTAGCCATTCTACCGGTAGTAACCTGCATAGGGATCTCCGAAAGCCGAGCGCAAGCAGAATCTGCCAAGGAACAAGATTACTTTAAAATTATGCGTGTACCCGCACCCGAAGGAGTGATACTGGAAGTAGGCGGCCTTTGCACTTTGCCTAACGGCAATTTAGGAGTTGCAACAAGGAGAGGGGACGTTTTTATTGTAGAGAACCCGACCGGACGCCAACCTTTTTTCAGGAAATTTGCTTCCGGTTTGCACGAAGCATTAGGCTTAGTTTATAAAGACGGGGCATTGTATTCGGCCCAACGAGGTGAACTAACTAAGCTGACGGATACCGATAACGACGGAGAGGCAGATTTGTATGAAACGGTGTATTCATGGCCAGTATCCGGAAATTACCATGAATACAGTTTCGGTCCGAAGTTGGCGCCTGACGGTTCATTCTTTGTGACTCTTAATTTAGGATTTCTTGGAGATTGGTGGCATCCCAAAAGTCTTGTTCCTTGGCGAGGCTGGGCATTAAAAATTTACGAAGACGGACGTATGGAACCTTGGGCTGCGGGCTTGCGTTCTCCCTGCGGCATCAGTATGGTTGGAGATGAGCTTTTTTATACCGACAACCAAGGTGACTGGGTTGGCTCGGGAAGTATTATTCCACTTAGAAAAGGAACTTTTGCCGGCCATCCGGCAAGTTTGACTTGGTCAAACATGCCGAATTCTCCGATTAAATTAAGACAAGAGGATGTATATTCAAAAATTAATCCCCGTAAAGAATTTGATAAAGAAGGTAAACCGCAGCAGCCGCGAAATATCGTAAACGAGAAGCTTAATACCGCTTTCGATATGAAAAAGCACTTCCCGGAATTACAGATTCCGGCAGTTTGGCTGCCTCACGGCATTTTGGGAATTTCCAATTCAGAGATCGTCAGAATTCCTGAAGACACTTTCGGCCCCTTCGCCGGCCAGTTGCTTGTAGGCGACCAAGGCCAAAGTATGATTAGCCGGGTGTTTATGGAAAAAATAAACGGAGAATACCAAGGAGTTGCGTGGCCTTTTCGAAGCGGTTTCCAGTCCGGTATTGTTCGACTGGCTTGGGCAAAAGACGGTTCATTGATTACCGGAGAAACCAACCGCGGTTGGGGCTCGGCAGGAGAAGCAACAGAAGGGCTTCAACGTTTAGTTTGGAATAAAAAGATGCCGTTTGAGATGCGCACTTTAAAAGCAATGCCCGACGGTTTCGAAATCGAATTCACCAAACCGGTAAATAAAAAGTTTGCTGAAGACCTGGCATCCTACGAAGTAGAAAGCTTTATTTATAAATATCAAGCTGTTTACGGCAGCCCTCCGGTAGACAGAAAAACCTGTTCGGTGAAAGGTGTAAAAGTATCGGAAGACGGAATGAAAACTAGGATTATTGTCAGTAATCTTCGCAAGAATTATATTCACAGCATTAATTTAGAAGGGCTTCGCGACAATGAATCTTCTTTTTCGTTAGTGCATCCAACGGCTTATTACACTTTAAATAATATACCGGAAGGACAAAAGCTGTCTATCACGGAAGTAAGTATCAAAAACTCGTCAAGCGGAAAACCGGCACAAACACAAATAAAAAAAGCTCCTGGTAAAAGCAGTCAAAGTGGCGACGTTGCGAGTGACAATCCTGAAGCTGCCAGCACAACAATTAACAAAGCAGCGGCATCTCCAGCAAAAGAAGTCGTAACATTTGCTTCGGTAAAACCCTTATTGCAAAAGTACACTTGTCTGGCTTGCCATAATCCTACGACGAGGCAGGTAGGTCCAGCTTATGTTGAAGTTGCCAAGCGCAAGTATTCGGTAGATGAAATTGTGGAGTTAATTCACAATCCTAAACCTGAAAACTGGCCAGACTTTGCAACTCCTATGCCGCCTATGCCTAATGTACCAAAAGCAGATGCTCAAAAAATTGCTCGGTATATAAAATCGTTGATTACAAGTCTTTAAGAAACGGTATAATCGAAATAAGGTGCCATTGTTTATCTTGAAAAATGTAAACGAATCAGCGTGTGATAAATTGGAAGCGTAAGAGTTAATTGCAAAGAATTAAAACTATTTAAAATTCAGGTCATGCCTTTATCAAGAAGAAAATTCATAAAACTTACCTCTACCGCTGCTGCTGCCTTATCTACAGGAATGGCCACTGCGAAAAACAGTGACACCGTTTTAAATCTTTTAAAAAGAATAGCGGAACACATAGGGCCGGGAATTAGCGACTTATCTTTCGGTTTGAAATTAAAAGATAAGGAACTGAACTGCTCCTCATTTAACCTTCGAGTTGCAGAAAACACCAAAGACTTAATACGACTGAAGGGCACTTACGAAAAAATTACCGCTATTTGGGAGTTTAGATCCTTCAATGATGGTTTTTGGGTGAACCTAGCTCTTTCTTCTACCCAGCCGATAAACTGCTCTTCTGTTACGCCGTTACGTTTCGCTTACAAAGTGCCTTTCGGCAAGGCCGGCGAATGGCGTATTCCCAATATTGGAGAAAAAAATTACTATGATACCGGTCTTATTCCTTTAGCAGACCTTCCTGAGGAATCAAAAGCTGAAACTGTTTTACGGGGAGCTTTTAAAGGATCGAAAACTCCGGGGGTTTTTGTAGGCTCCTATTTGCCCCAGCGAAACAAGCATTATTATACGGTTGTGGAAGATAAAAATAATTCCATCGGCTTTGACTGTACCACCTTTTATACGGCCGGTCAAGGCAAATTAAAGGTGCTGACCTCTGAAAGCAGCTGGGTATGTGCCAAAAAAAATCTAAACGACAGCATCGCCGCTTATGCCACTCATATTCCGGTAAACAAAGCGATTAAAGCACCTCCCATAGGATGGAATTCCTGGGATTATTATTACTCAACTGTTTCTGCTGCTGATGTTATGGAGAACATGGAGGCGATAAAAGCAGATAAAGTGCTTTCCCGGAAGATTAATTATATCTTGATTGATATGGGCTGGGCTGAACAGGAAGGGGAATGGTACGCAAATCACCGTTTTCCGGGAGGGACTGAAAAAATAGCAAAGGCTATTGAAGAAAAGGGTTTTATTCCCGGCATATGGTCCGCTCCTTTATGGGTAAATGCGCTTTCTCCGATAGTTTTAAGACAGCCGCACCTGCTTATACAAAATGAGTACGGCGACCCTCAATCTGTCGATGGAAAGTATGTTCTGGATCCTACTCATCCCGAATCGAAGGAATATTTGAAAGAGACTTATACTCGCTTATATAACGAAGGATACCGTTTTTTTAAAGTAGATTTTCTCGACGCGATTATTCCCGCTTATGGATTTCATAAGCCCGAACTGGGATGTTATGAAGCGTTGAGAGAAATGTATACAGTAATCCGCTCGTGTATAAAAGAAAGTCATCTATTAGCGGCTACAGCTTTTCCGGAATGTGGCCCCGGTATTTTAGACTCTGGCCGAGTATCCATTGATATTCATAACCAGTGGAACCATGTGAAATGGGGAATGGAAGCTATTCAACTCAGAACTTGGATGCATAAACGGTTATTTTACTTAGATCCGGATTTTATTGTAGTGCGTGGTGAAGGCACCACAACTGAAAAAGAAACCAATGTAACAGATCCTGTAAAAAATGCTCCCGATCACCCACGCTGGCGTAGGGGGCCTACTTTTAACTATATCGAAGCACAAACCCACGTTAATGTAGTTGCCCTTACTGGAGGAAGTCTGGTGCTGAGTGACCGCATCTCTAAATTGACCCGGCAGGGACTGGAACTGATTTATAAAGTACTTGAATCCCCTACAGAAGTTCCGGCAAAAGCTCTTGATTTGGGAGAGGATACAGTGGCCTCGGTTTGGTATCAGGACAGGGGTAGCGAAAAGCGCCTAACGATAATAAACTGGGAGGATAAGGAACAACTAAAAACAGTTTATAGAGCACAGGAAGGCATTGAATTGCCTGGTTGGATGACAGATTTTTGGTCAGGCGAAAAAGTAGATATTAAAGACGGTAGGCTTATTGTTCGGCTCAGGGCTCATGAAAGTAAGGTTTATACTTGGAGTTAGGCCCTCTTAAAAATAAGATAACTAAATAATGGAGTATATAACTTTAGATAATACTCTAGTTTCCGAATATAGTGAACCAATTGAAAATATAAACTCTCATCTGCTATAGGTTTAGTAGTAAGACTTTTTAAGTAGTTGTATGAATAAAATTATTTTTTCTCTATCAGTCTTGATAAGTGCATCGTTCCCACCCTCAAAGATCTATCCTCACCAATACATCTCCGGTTACACCCGTGTTTCTTCAGTTCTACCATCTCTTCCAAGTAACGAATGTTGGTCGATAAAAGCTACACGGAGTACTATTTCGCAACATCTTAAGGAAATTTCCGCTAAGGGTTCACCTGAGTTACTAGATTTTGCAGAGCGCGATTTTGACGGAGTAAAGGGTGTTTTGAGCCGTAGAGTAAGTTGGTTAGCTCCAAAAATTTCATTTGAAAAAATCCCCGCGAGTAAACAAGGTGATATCTTCCGCTTAAGCACATCTGGAAATAAACTTCATATTGAAGCAAGTTCGCAGCCTGCAGCTGCGATGGCGGTAACGCATTATCTTCGGTATTATTGCAAGCAGTCTTTTTCGTTGATGAACGAAAATATATATCCGCTTAAATCTCTCCCTCGGGTAAAAGGAAAAATCGAAAAAAAGACACCTTTCGACTACCGTCACGCTAATTACCATTGCACGCACAATTACACGCAATCATTTTGGACCTGGAAGGATTGGGAGCGCTGCATCGATTGGTATGCGTTGCAAGGGGTAAACATGATGCTCACACTGGTTGGTACTGAAGCATTGGAGCAACAAACGCTTCAACAAATGGGCTACAATCAATCGGATATTTTAAAATGTATTCCCGGTCCTGCATATACTAATTGGCATTTACTTGGCAATTTAGAAGGAACAGGCGGTCCTGTAACACAGAATCTGATAGACAAACAGATGGACTTGCAGCAAAAGATTTTGAAGAGGTTAGATGAGCTGGCGATAGAACCGATTATGCAAGGATTCTGTGGTTTGGTGCCCTCTACTTTTAAGAAAAATCATCCTCAGGCTAAAATAGTAGACCAAGGAGCATGGGCTAATTTTACCCGTCCGGCCTTTTTAGCCACAGGCGACCCGCTCTTTAATGAATACGCAGACGCTTATTATGGTGTAATGGAGAAGCTCTACGGGAAGAGAAAGTTCTTTTCTGCTGATCTTTTCCATGAAGGCGGCGTTTGGGACGGAATTGATATTCCTAAAACAACCGTAGATATTCAGAAAGCAATGATAAGGCATCATCCCGAGGCGGTGTGGATTGTGCAGGCATGGGATACTTTCGTTGAGCGTCCCAAAGAGTTGGATAATTTAAATCCTCCTACTCCCATGCTTAAAGCAGCCCTTAAAGATCACATGCTTGTATGGGAAATTTTTGGTGAGAGTTATGCCGAGTGGGAAAGGCGAGATGGTTTTTATAACACTCCCTTTATTTGGGGAACCTTGACATATTTTGGCGGCAGAAGTGGACTGAATAGCAAGCTGGACCGTTTTACCTCAGAAATTCTAAGAATGAGAAAAGCTTATCCGGAACTTTTGAAAGGAGTTGGTACAAATCCCGAAGCAATTGAAAATAATCCGGTTTGGTATGATTTGGTTTATACTTTAGCGTGGAATCAAGACGAAACTTTTAGGCTTGATGTGTGGCTTAAAGATTTTACATTCTATCGTTACGGTAAAAAAAATTCCAATGTTGAAAAAGCGTGGGCTATTATGCACAAGACTGTTTTTAATAGTAATGTTGATCGAAGAGAAGGAGCCCCTGAGGCTATTTTTTGTGCCAAGCCGGACACCGGGCTAACAAAGGGTTGGGTGAGCGGAAATGCAAAAATTGCTTACGATCCATTAGTGTTTGAAGAAGTCGGAGACTTAATGCTTGCTGAAGCAGGAAATTTTCAAGATAATGAAGCATTTAAATATGACTTACTCGAAGTAATGCGGCAAATATTGGCTAACAGGGGCAATTCAGCTTACTATGCCTTTGACAAGGCGATCAAGGACAAAGATTTGAAGGCTTTTAATAAGCATTCCAAGAATTTTTTGAGTTATTTGACACAGATGGATGAGCTATGTAACACCCATTCTCAATTTAGAATAAACAGATGGTTAAAGGCGGCAAGAGATATGGGCGATACACCGCAGGAAAAAGAGTTGTGTGAAGCAAATGCACGAGCCTTGTTAACTTCTTGGGGAAGCAGTCCCTCAACCTCAATTATAGACTATGCGCAGCGCCAATGGGCCGGTTTGTTGAAAGATTATTACTACCCTCGCTGGAAGGCTTATATATCTTATCAGCAGAAACAGTTGATGGGACAGTCCGCAGAAAAACCCACTTTTGACAAAATTGTGAGCTCTTGGAACAAGAGACGGAACGACTACAAAAATCCAATAAGCGGTAATTTGTTGTTAGTGGGTGCGTCAATTATTAAAAAATTAAATGATACAGAAAAATAGGCCCATGTGTAAGACTCGCAGTAACTCTTTTGCTGAGAAAGTATACCTTATGATCTGTCTACTATGTTCTAAATCACTTTATATATCTTTCAATTAAAGAAAGCCATACCCTTTTTAGAGGCATGGCCATCTTTATATTAAGCTCATTAAATGTTGTACATGGTTACTCCGTCAAATGCGTCCAGCGTAATTCTCGTCTCTTGACCACCTCGGGAGTTCTTCATTCGCCTAGGTAAGTTAATCGTGATTTGCTGGTTTGACAAATTTACATAAGCAATGGCTCGAGTGAAGTTACGACGATATACATTAGGACTTGTTTGCGTTGCGGCTTCAGTTGGTGTACCCAGTGATAAGAACATCTCGGGATATTCCTCAGGAATCCAATTTCCAAATTCGTCAACCTTTGTAAGTTGTCCGTAGAACTGAGGAGAGCCTGTTTTTCGGAACAGGTTAAAGAAGGCGAAAGAATACTCGGTATCCTCTTCAGTCAACCTACCATCCTGTTCCTGACCTTCCATGGTAAAAAATACTTTTCCGTTTGCAGCCAACCATTGGCCCAAGCTCAATGTTGTTTTCAAGGCCGTACGTTTTTCATTCCCGGAAGCAGTATTCCAATACGTGAAACGGTCAGTAAGACTTTCGCCGTAATAGCCGTCAGCAGCGCCTAAAACTTTCTTGAAAGCATCCATCTGCGTACCTTGAGCAAGGTATGTCTTTGGACCTGTACTGATTATCATTTTTACTTGCGGCCACCTCTGTTTGACCTTGTTTATCATTTTTACCCATGCATCCTGCATACCCGCGTCGGTAGTATATTGGTTGCAAGCCGGATTGCCAGGCCCGCAATCGATGTCCCATCCTTGAAAATCACCATTATCGTGCTGTAAGTAGATTACCGGTGCAGCCAGATCATACCTATCAAACAATTGCTGCGGCATCCAGGTATTTACAACCCAGTTCAAGTAATTATCGTTAGCGAAATCTAATGCTTCTTCTGTAGGAAGCCATGGGCGGATAGGATTTCCTGTCGCGTCTTTGATCACCCATTCAGGGTGGTTTGCGTGTATCCAGTCGTAATCAGGACGGCCTTCAATCTTCGAACCGTCGGGGCCTCGCTGTGTATCATCTAATGTGCGAAGATTCACATGCTTAAAGTACATACCTCGGGGGTTCAAGGTACGAACGTCGCGTCCCGCAGCCGCCCAATAGTCGAACCAATAGGGATTATGTTTAGCAGTAGCAAACCGAGTTATGAATGCCTCCGGGGTCGTCAAACCCTGCGAGCCATCCTCAAAAGCGGGATAACCAAATCCAAAAAGCCCGCCGGGAAGCAGAGGTCCAATGTTCTCTGTAGAGATTCTACCATTCGAATTTTTACCTTCAGGAAGCTCAGTTTTAGTACAGCCTACCATGGTAGCTAAAAATAAAGCCACCGCTACTGCGGGAAATAACAGTTTTGATTTTTTCATACTTTAATTGTTTAATTATTTAATTGGTTGAGATTCTTTGAAACTAAGAATTAAAGACTCTAAAATGAGTCCATTTTTGCCCAAAGCGATATCTAAGACTTCATAAATAGTTATAATTGCTAGAGGTGAACTGCTATTCTAAGATAAAGGGAGTATAAAAGAAAGGTGATAGCATATTTCTGATTTGTAGTACTATTCTAAGACCTCCAAGAGCTATTAATATCGCAGATTGCTACTGCAAATCTCCTGTGATGTTCCCCCCTTTGTACCCGAGGTGAGGTGTGTCGATTTATCCGGACAGTGTAGTCTCTTAGGTTAATAATAGTGTTTAATCTAACTTATATGCTTTGATCCAATGCCTTGACAAACCTAGTCAAAAAGATTCACGGGCGCAGCCCATACCTTTTCTTCTTTCTTTTTTTGGTTCTTTTTTTCTTCAAATAAATCGATCTCCGTTTTTTCGCGAACACTTATCCACATTAGATTACAAAGGATTTAATATTGTTTTTTCAATGTATCCTTGCCACGAACCCCTTGATTATTATTTCAATAGTTCAGCATAATTCTGCGGCAGCAGTTTATAAATTGCATTTATTTTATGGTCGTTGATATTTTCAAATATATACGTAAGCCATTCAATGGGATTTACGTTGTGCAGTTTGCAGGTAGCAAATAAGCTATAGAGCATGGCACTTCTTGCGGCGGCTTCATGATTGCCTGCGAACAGGTAATTCTTTCTGCCGATGGCTACCGGGCGAAGGCTATTTTCCACCACGTTATTATCGATGCGTAAATTTCCATCCAGCGTGTACACGTTTAGTTTGTCCCAGCGGGCCCGGGTGTATTGCAATGCCATACCTAATGGGCTTTTTGGCAAGCTGTTGGTTGGCTGTATTTGCAGTATCGCGTGCAGTGTTTACAATACATGCACAGCGTTTTGCTGCCGGTAATTTTTTATTTCCTCTGCGGCATAGTTGTTTTCTACACAATGTTTTTCCACCTCATACAGTAATTGTATTTGCACAAGTACTTCACTTGCTTTTGCGTTATCAAAGTCTTGTGCGTCTATAAATCTACGCCGTGCATGTGCCCAACAGTTTAATGTGGTGATGCCTTCCACATTATCAAACTGATGGTATGCGGCATATCCATCAGTTTGCAGATAGCCCTGGTAATTTCTTAATGTTTCTTTTGGCCACGCTGTCCCCGGCCTGTTTAGTATTTAAACAATACCTGCCTGCTGTGGGTGTTGTAATAATCTTCTAATTGATAATAATGTTAACAAAAAGCTAGCTTTCTTTCAAATTTACTATGATGTCCTTTTTTCTAAAATTGATAAAATACATTTCTACATATTTAAAAGATAAAATAGACAATAATATCGAAATAGACCAGTAAAGAAAATAATTAGAGATTACAAAAGAATAGGATGTTAAACCAAAGTTTGGTATAATTTTTAAAATCCAATTCAATACAATTTGGGCATGAAGGAGATAAAGAGAATAGGAAATTAAACTTACGTATGTTATAACTTTAAATAGGACACCTTTCCCATTCTTTAATTGGCTTAAAAACGGAAGCAAAAAAACGGTAGCGGTCGATTCTGCAACAAACGAAAGATTACAATAATAAAATACCGAATTTTTAAGAAACAGATCCGTGCTCAATTTTATTATCAAGTGCAAAAGTAATCCAGAAATGAAGAAAAAGGTTTTGTATCGGATCCAAAATTCTTTTTTGTAATAGTAAATAAAAGCACCTAAAACACCTACCATTAAACTGTCTAATCTTGTTACTACGGGTCTTCTAAACATTGTGTCAAATGTTGTAGGATTATCAACAAATATTGTTAAATATCGGTAGTACCGATATCCTGCTGATAAAACAATAACCATAATCACGGCTGATAAAATTCCATTTTGAGGCTTCATTCTAAAAACAACAATAACTAAAACCAATAGAAGTGGCGTAATTAAATAAAACCATTCCTCAACGGCTAAACTCCACGAAACTGTAAAAAAAGACGAGGTTGATCTGGAGAAATTTTGGCCAAAAATGAAAAACTTCATTATTCCCTGAACATCAAAGTTTTTGGTCAAAAAAAAGGAAATTGTGCACAAAAGTACTAGTACGAAATAATACATCGGTAATGTTCTCAACCATCGCCGTTGCCAAAAATTAAACAAATCTTTCAAATTAAAATTGTCTTTTTCGACCATTTTAATGAGAATTCCACCAATAAGAAAACCGCTTAGAACGAAAAAAATGCTAACGCCATCGGGAATAATAAGAAAAATATCTCTCTTTAGTTTCGGTGGTAGCAGTTCGGCACCGTGGCCTATCATCACAGAAATTATTGCAACTACCCGTAAAATATCTAGCCCATAAATTCTAGATTTATCTAGATTTATCTTAAAAAGAGTCAAAAAAGAATTAAAATTAATCTTCATAATGTGCTGGATCTATTTGCATCAATTGGCTTTCAATTTCAGGATATATGTTTTGAATCAGATGAAAATTACAAAAATTTACCTCCGGTTAATGTACCGGAAGTAATTTAACAACATGATAATAGTGAATTGAAAACCGGCAAAAACTAACCTCTTAGGTTATGAAAGAATAAATCTGTTCCGCTATATCAGATTGAATCATTGTTATGTCATCATGACAATCTAATGCTTTAAACGTCTCCTGTGATTTATCTCGTTCGAGCTGACGATGGCCGATATTTATGCGGTTGGAGATCCGTAATTTTTATTGGTAGGCTCTCTTGGACAGCAGATTGCTTATACCTTGAATGCAGAAAGAGGAAGTCTTTGTAGACGGTTCGGTTGCAATAAGCTGATTCCTTATATTATATTATTATATGTTCCCTCACTATTAAAAGGCTTACTAACTGCTTTTATCGTGATTTTCTTTTTCTAGCGGTATCTGAGAATCTATGACCTTTAAATAAAACTCAAATGTAGAGAATGCAGACTGTTATGAAAAAGCGTATAGAACAAGTGTCACCTTCATATCTATTTCAATGGTCATTAAATGCTCAATTGAAGTGCCCGGAGTATCTGATAATTAATACTAACACGGGCCCGGGGGTTGCTTTTCCTCTCATAGCTGCTCATCTCGTTAGAATAAACGCTTTTTTTTGCCAATTTAGACTATAATTAGTCTTAATTCTTACGGCATTCACTCATCTGAATTATAGGAATAAAGTGTTATATAATGAGCCTGCTGATTTACCAGGGGCTGCATCCGAAGGAAGTGGCAACGCTAAAATCATTGATGTTAATTTACTTGCAGCGCAAGTATTTATTTACCACTGTTTCAGTTTAAAGTTTACCAGTTATAATCGGGAAGTCTGATTTATTTCAGTCCAAAGTTTATCACTTTTATTTTTACATTCTATATCAGCCAGTCACCAGATTTTTATTGAATGGAGCCGTATTATTTTTGACAATGGAAGTAGCAGCAAGTTTTGCTTTTTGGTGAAAAGTAACATAAGACACTGCAAGTATTGCCAGAAAAATCAATGGAAAGAAAGTTTGAAAATTTCCTATTCCATCTACTGAACCATGTGAAACAGCGGCAGCAACAAAATCGAACGTAAAGCCTGCATACGCCCATTCCTTAATGCGCATTGGCACCTGTGGAATAATTAATGCCAGTGCGCCAGCCACTTTAAAGACTACCAGCATGGTTCCAAAATAGGCCGGGTAGCCTAAATGCCTGATGCCTTCTTTGGCAAGTGCTGTTTGAGAAGTAAAAGC
>JAYUXA010000147.1:0-3526 GCA_043753245.1 Chitinophagaceae bacterium | reverse complement strand
CGTACAATGTGTTGCAAAGCCGGTTCTGCGCAAGGCCGTAGCCGTAAAAACAGCGGCTTCAACAGCGACGCACTGGTAAAGTCAGTGATGGCAAATACCACGAGCGTCATGAATATAAATTGCCAGGCGTACCTGCGATGGTAGTTTAATACCCAGAATAAAATAAAGCCATACAACGGAATCCAGGTAAGTGGGTTACGCAGCAGGATCATGAACCAGTCGAGCGCCTGTGAAGAAAGGGATTGCACAAACGTAAAGAGCTGCCGGTCTATTCTGACCAGTGAATCCGCGATATTCAGCAAATAAACATCCATGCCGTGTTCCTTAATTATTCTTTTCCTCTATAGTCAGGTAATAATGGTGTGCTAATAAAAAAATTCTGATTTATATGGGTATCTGATCCGGTAAATTTCTCTGACCTTATTAAGAACCAGTGTACGGAGCTGATCGATATTCCTTTTTTCGATCGCAGCTACAAATACGCAGTTGCCATGTGTTTCGTGCTCCCAGCGTTCTTTAAGATCGGTTAATATATCCGCCCGGACATCTTCTTCCAGCCAGGGATCAAAGGTATTTTGCTCATACACATCCATTTTATTAAAAATGGTTATTGTAGGTTTGTCAAATGCTTCCAGCTCCTGAAGTGTTTTAGTAACAACGCCAAATTGCTCCTCATAATTAGGATGCGATACATCCACTACATGGAGCAGAATATCTGCTTCCCGTACTTCATCGAGTGTGCTTTTAAAGCTTTCTACCAGATGGTGTGGAAGTTTGCGGATAAATCCAACAGTATCACTTAACAAAAAAGGAGTGCTTTCAAAGACTACTTTACGGGTAGTAGTATCCAAGGTGGCAAATAATTTATTTTCGGCAAATACATCGCTTTTGCTCAGGATATTCATCAGGGTGCTTTTACCCACATTGGTGTAGCCGACTAACGCTACCCGGATAAATTCACCGCGGTCTTTTCGTTGAATGAACGCCTGTTTATCTATTTCTGCCAGTCTTTTTCGAAGGAGTGTTATTTTATCCTTCACGATACGCCTGTCTGTTTCTATTTCTGTTTCACCCGGTCCCCTGGTACCAATTCCTCCTCCCAGTCTTTCCAGGTGACTCCACATTCCTTTCAGTCTGGGTAATAGATATTGATATTGTGCCAGCTCCACTTGTGTTTTGGCCTGGGCAGTTTTTGCCCTTCGTGCGAATATATCCAGGATAAGGTCTGACCGGTCGATCACTTTAACTCCCAGAATTTTTTCAATGGCATTGATCTGAGAGCCACTTAGCTCATCATCGAAAATAGCCAGTGTGATATTTTTATCGTCTATATATCGCCTGATCTCATCAAGCTTACCTTTTCCAACATAAGTACGGCTATCGGGCGCCGGGAGCCGCTGAGAGAAACGGTTGATTGTTTTAGCACCTGCAGTTTCTGCAAGAAAAGCCAGTTCTTCAAGATATTCTTTTACCTGGGGTTCCGTTTGATTTTTATAGATCAACCCTATTAAAACTGCCGTCTCTTCATCCAGTCCCGATTTTTTTTCGATCATTGAGTGCTTTAAAGAAACGAAGATAAAGATTTCAGGCAAAGGCGCTCGATCTGCAAAACAGGTACGAAGGGAGGTTCCGATGCGCCTGTATTGCAGAAATTTCTATTGAATACTGGCTGGTGCCAGGGTTGTAACCAGGTAGCCATGATCCGTACTTTACAGTCCGCTGATGGTCAGGCCTACCGTATAAGGTCTTACATCAGGTCCGAAACCATCTTTTATAAAAGCATTCACCTGGTAGTTGCCAAATACGGACAGATTACCGTAACCAACCCTGCCGGTAACTGCAAGTCTGGTCGAGTTGAAGTATTTCTTAGATTTAAGCTTTTCCGTGTAGTTATTGATGGATTGACCAGAGCTGCTAAGCAGATTTTTCCCCTTTGTACCCGCACCCAGCATAGTTCCTATTTTCAATCCGGCTGCTGCCTTAAAGCTTTTCTTAGGGTGTACAGGGTCAGCCACATACCTGAGCTCTACAGGAGCTTCCAGATAGGTGGTCATCAGTTTGTATTTTTTAAAGCGGGTTGTGTCCCCTACATTCCGAAAGCCAAGTCTGTTGGCATTTTTTCCAGTAATATCGATCGCAGTATTTGAAAAATACATGCTGCTGGTAAATATGCCTATACCAAGACCAATACTGAGCTTGGGATTAGTCTTGAAGGGAAAATCAAACATAAAATAAATAGCGAAACTTCTGGAAAGGCCTTTGGTTTTAATACTATCCGGAAGACCTCCCCACTTATCCAGCCCTATCTGCAGTAGAAGGTGATCTTTAGTACGGCTGGTAAGATCGAGCGGCAGGCTTTTTTTAGGAGAAGGGGCCGGGGATGAATTTTCAATACTGCTATCAGGTGTTATAATAGGAAGCGCAATGGCGGCTGTATCGATTGAATTCAGGGGTGTGGTGTCGGTTATGTTAGACACAACGGACGAGTCCTGGGCATGGATCGTTATAAGAGAGCCAACAGCAAATACCAACGCGAAAAATTTCTTCATACTTGTAATTGAGTGTCAAATGTATTTCGGCTTTCTATAACATAAAAAAATAGTTTGTTAAGGATATGCCACATTACCGCTCAGGTCCACTATTTTGCCTGATCTAACTACTTCTTCTTTCTAACTATTAAAGGCAGTAATTCAAACCTCTTCAGCCTGCACTAATCAGGAATTAAACGATGGAAAGGTTAACAGACCTATTCCATAAAATAATCTGTTGCGGGTATTCTGGAAATTTGTTGCATCTATTTTAAACTTCCTACACAATTAATTAATGAGTTCACGATTTCATCACTTTATGTTAAGATTCTGGTAATATTCAATCGTCAGTTTTGCGGTGCTAAAACAATTTATAATTAATCGCAAAGCCTCATGTTATTTCCACGTGTACATTTTACAAAGCGACTCCTGTTGGTTTTTGTGCTGATAAGTTTATCTATTTTATCCAATGCACAAAATAGCATAACAGGTACCATTTTATCCGATGCTACCAGCGAACCGCTATCGGGAGTAACGATAAAAGCAAGGGGTAGTGACAAAACTGTTTTTTCCGATGAAAACGGAAACTTCAGGATTTTGGCAGCACCGGATGATATTTTAATAATTAGCAGTATTGGTTTCGCCACCCTTGAAATTAAAGGTTCGGCAGCCAGTACAATACGGATGCAACCTGCAGCCAACGATCTCAATGAAGTAGTCATCACTGCTTTGGGAATTAAAAAAGAAAAGAAAAGACTCGGTTATGCGATACAGGAGGTAAAAGGAGAAGAACTCACCACTGCCAGGGAAACCAATGTGGTGAACCAGCTGGCAGGAAAGGTGGCCGGAGTAACGGTAGTAGGAAGTCCTTCGGGAATAGGCGGTTCTTCCAGAGTCTCTATACGTGGCGAACGATCTGTTGATCTGAATAAAAATCAACCGCTTTATGTAATTGACGGGGTGCCTATCAGCAACTCTATTAACGGAGGCTCCGGCAG
>JAYUXA010000146.1:0-7505 GCA_043753245.1 Chitinophagaceae bacterium | reverse complement strand
ACTGGACTAAAGTAAGTGGCCCCGCAGGACTGACCATTACGAACTCTACCACTGCAACGCCTGGTGTGGTTGGAGTGAAAGCGGGTGCCTATATATTCAGGCTGGCAGTAACAGACAATTCGGGAGCCATAAGGTATGATGATGTAAAGGTGACGGTAGTCGCTGCCGAAGAAGCACCGCTGCCTGAGGAACCTTACAATTATGCCCCAGTTGCAAACGCAGGAGAAGATCAGAGAATCGCGTTGCCGGTATCTTCCGCCCGGATCGATGGACAAGGTTCCTACGATACCGAAGGCGCCATCTTTAACTATAGCTGGAAGCAGGTAAGCGGTCCTTCTTCCGCCGCAATGGATAACAGGCTCAATATCTCTACAGCTATATCCGGCCTTGCTACTGGTGACTATATATTCGCACTTACAGTTACTGATATCCATGGATTCACCAGTACAGATAGTGTAACCATATCCGTTACCAGCAATCTTCGTTTCGAACAACAGATCGGCGTGTACCCGAATCCCGCGAAATCCGGTATAACCATTCAGATGACCAGCGATACCACAGGGCCGATGAGGGTGAGCATTTATAACGTGAGTGGCGCAGTCGTAAAAACATTCACTGCCATTAAGCAACAATCCGAATTGAGGCATAACCTTGATATTTCGAAATTGCAGGCCGGCCTTTACTACATAGATGTAGTGATCGGACATAAACAGCGAATGATCTCCAAATTTGTAAAGCAATAGAAATCAAGAATAATCTATCAGAGGCCGCCTTGAAAAAGGCGGCTTTTTTGTGTGTAGTCTGTGCCCGGGCAAATTCCGTCTGAGAGAACATTATTGCAGGATCGTTAAAAGCCGGAGGTTACCGGATTAAAATAAATCCTGAACTTTTCTAAAAATATTGGTGGATATATCTCTTATTATCAGCGCTTTCGTTTCCATCCGGATAGAAAAGCATTGCCTCAACCAAAAACGTTTCATTTTAAAGCTCTTAAATATAAATAAAATATTAATATAAAATAGACAGGCTTATTTCAAAAGCAATTCTCCGGCTGGATAGGTATTTCCTAGTCATATGATTAAAAGAATAATTCTTTTAACTCATATCAATTAAAAATGATCACTTACTCACTTTAACAACTCTGGTATAGTAATTGTTTCATGAGTTTTCCCCTGACATTACTCCGTAGAACGAGTTTAACAAGATTGCTTCCATTTATTTTTAACCGTTCAATTTACGTTCTCTATGAGAAAGTTATCCTCTCTTGCAGGACTGCTACTGCTATTGCTATTGTTTTGTCTTCCATTATTTTCCTCCGCACAACAATATGCAAAAAGGATCAAGTATGGTGGAGATAAGATCGGTTTCTATGAACACCTTCCTTCTTCCTATAAAACCGACGGAGGAAATACAACGTATCCTTTGCTGATCTTCTTACACGGCGTGGGAGAAAGGGGCAATGGAACGTCTGATTTATGGAAAGTAAAGCGCATCGCGGTGCCTCAATACATTGATAAAGGAAATCCTATGCGTTTTTACGTCAATGGAAAATGGCATTCGTTCATTGTACTATCACCGCAATGTCCTTCAAAATATTATATGTGGCCATCATTTTACGTAGAAGGCCTGATACAATATGCACAAAACAATCTTAGGGTAGATAAAAGCCGCATCTATCTCATCGGGTTAAGTATGGGCGGTGGCGGAACCTGGAGATATGCGTCTGAATCGCTACAAAATGCCAAAAAACTGGCAGCTATTGCTACTACAAGTGCACCTCCATTTATGACGAATGCCTGTAATGTAGCTGCGGCAAATCTGCCTATGTATGCTTTTCATGCAAAAAATGACCGGGTAGTAAACATTGCTGCTTTAAGAAAAACAGTAAATGCAGTGCTCGCTTGTAAGCCTGCCATAAAACCACTTGCAAAAATCTATTCTGGAGGAGGGCATAATATCTTTAACTGGTCTTTTAATGTAGGACATGATTATCAATCCCCGAATGTTTATGAATGGCTGCTGGGGTATACACGTGGGGCAAGTTCTTCAAAACCACCTCCTACGGTGGAAGCTCCGATACCAGGAAAACCGAATAAAGCTCCTATAGCCGCTACCGGGCGTGACCAGGTGATACAAACTTTCTGGAATTTCAGTCCCCTTCTTGATGGTACCAATTCCAAAGATTCCGATGGCTGGATCAAATCCGTTGTCTGGACAAAAATATACGGCCCATCTTCTTACAGATTCACTAAGCAGAACAAAATTCAAACCCGTGTCACCAACCTGGTACGGGGAAAATATATATTCCGTCTCACTATTACGGACGACAAGGGAGCAGTTTCATGGGCAAATACTACCCTTGTTGTAAATACAGCTCCGGAAATAAATATCATCGGACCAAAAACTGTGCAGCTGCCCTTAAGATACGCGCTGTTGCTTGGTACGCCCACCACAGATCACGGTGGCTGGGTTACCAGCTGGAGATGGTCAAAAATAGCAGGACCTTCCACTTATCGAATGACAGGAGCGAATACCGCTGCCGCCCGATTCTACGATCTTGTTGCCGGAACTTATACTTTCCGGCTGTGGGTGGCAGACAATGAAGGAGGAACTGCTTATAAGGATTATACTCTAAAGGTGAAAAATAAAGTCAGGTATTCTGTGCAATCAGATGACATTATTATTAATCCCGAAGTGGAAGATGAACTTCAGCTCTCCGGTGAAAAAGTGGTTCCCAATTCAGTTTCGATCTATCCAAATCCTGTGGTTTCCACGATCAATGTAACTATTGAAGGTGTAAAAAGAGGAAGGGCAGTATTGAGTGTGTATGATATTTCCGGAAAGATTATAAAAAACATCGTGTACCAGAAAGATCAGCAGGTACTGACACGGTCTGTAGATGTTTCCGCACTTGCACCAGGAACTTATGTGCTGGTAGCGGTAGTGGAGAATGAAATTTTATCCACTGAACAATTTATTAAACAGTAATTAACGAAAGGGTTTATAAAAGCTAATCGTGCCCAGGGCGAGCATTGGTTTATCTCCAGGAGTATCGCCGTAACAATAAACAGAAGAAAAGGTATTCAGGTCATAATTTTCTTTGATCCTGATTACCTTTTCTTTTCCATAACAATTGCTACCATCGAGATCTCCGGTAATAAGGTTGTTGGTGACCTTTAATTTAGTTCCGATCAATTGCAGAAAAAGATTTTCGCACCAGTACTTCAGCCAATTTTCAGGGGAAGCTGAAACAATAACCACTACCGCACCTTTCTCTTTCAATTTTTGGATCTCCTCCAGGGCCTTTGGCCTGATCAGCGAAGGCATAATTTCTTTTGAGAAAGAAATACAGTAATTATTAAATTTCTCCAGAGGCATCCTTCCAAAAAAATACCGGAGCATCCTTTCTTTTGCACACTGATTAGATATCATTTTTAATTTATAGGCAAACAGTAAAGGAGTATTAACAATAAAGCCTGTGTAAAATGCACGTACTCCTTTTGTATATTTTATAAACTCGAGCAGCGAATCCCTGTAGGTAACGGTACCGTCAAAATCAAAGAAAGCAATGGTTTGGCTCACAGCTTTAATTTTTTGAAAATAAATTCAGGAATAGATTTTATTATAAGCATAATGGGGCGCCAGAACCATTTTACATATACTGTATTTTTTCTGTGGGTTACAGCCGCATAAACCGATTCAGCCACTTCGGATGGTTGGGCTGTTAACAATGGCGGAAGTTTAATCTGTGCGGTCATACTGGTGTATACAAATCCTGGCTGAACAGAAACCACATGTACCCCTGACTGAAAAAGATAATTCCGCAATCCCGACAGGTATGCCGTAAAACCAGCTTTTGCACTGCCGTACAAAAAGTTGCTCTGCCGCCCCCGTTCTCCTGCCACCGAGCTAATGCCTGCAATAATGCCACTCTTCTGCGAAGCATAATATGATGCAGCAATATTCAGTATAGATACGGCTCCGGTATAATTGGTGTTGATAATCGTATGCGCCTGTTTCCAATCGGCCAATGCCTTTTCATTGTCACCAAGGTATCCGAAAACACAGATCGTCACTTCCGGCTTCGGATAAAGCTGGTCAAAAAATAGTTTGTGGGTGTCAAAGGCCACGGCATCGAATTCATGCACGGAGACGGTTGCATTGTACTTAATGTTGAGGTCTGCTATCATGGGAGATACCCTGGCTGAATTTCTTGCGGCCAATTGTATTGAATATCCTCTTGAGGCGAACTTTTCCGCGATAGCAATAGCCATGTCAGAAGCGGCACCTAATATTAAAACTGTCGGCATAATAAATTAATTTCCGGTTAATAATAACCTGTCGGATTGAACAGAAGAAAATTTTCCGGTGGGGTTGTATTTTTTTACAATGCTCCTGAACTTATCCAGATTAGGATACCCATTCACCAGCATAGACGGTTTCATCCTCGCATCTTTAGACATATACAATCTACCGCCATATTGCATTACAATAGCATCCAGTTCATCCAGAAATTGAAACAATCCTTTTCTCACCGGGAAATCAAGCGCTAGTGTGTATCCTTCTTCCGGAAAAGAAATCAGACTTTCCTGGTGGCCAAATACTTTTAGTACCGCAAGAAAAGATCCAAGACCTTCGGCACTGATGCGTTCTAATATATCTACGAGGCCCTGTCTGGAAGCAAGCGGCAGTACGAACTGATACTGTACAAAACCCTTTTTCCCATATCCCCGGTTCCAGTGAAGGATAGCATCGAGCGGGTAAAAAAAGGGTTCGTAAGGAACCACGTTGCTGATTTCTTTTTTAAAATTTTTACCGTAATATAAAAAATTAAATATTCTGACGGTAACGGTATTCAACACCCAAGAAGGAAGATTGAACGGGAAAGTAATTTTTGGTTTACCGGCAACCAACAGTGGTTTCTGTTTTTGTTTTTCATTGAGCTCATTCAATTTTGCATGTTCGCCGATAATTAATATTCCTCTGCCAAATTGTGGTCCTTTAGAAAGACAGTCAATCCACGCCATCGAATAGGTATAATCCTTGTATTCTTCAAAGAACCTGATCAGTTCTTCCAGATTTGCCGCCTTGAGCTGTTTTTGTTTAACGTAAGAAGTTTCAATTTTTTTCAATCCGAATTTTATTCGGGTAATCATCCCCGTTAGGCCCATACCACCACAGGTCGCTTCAAACAAATCGGTATGCCTGGTAAGGGAACAGGTTAGCACGGACCCGTCGGCGATCATTACATCCATCTCAATGATATGGTTTGAAAATGATCCGTCCACATGGTGATTTTTCCCATGAACATCACTTCCTACAGCTCCTCCTACGGTAATAAATTTAGTACCCGGAGTCACTGGCAGAAACCAGCCCTTTGGAACAATCACTTCCAATATCTTATCCAGTGTTAATCCACTCTGGCATTCAAACACTCCGTTAGTGGTATCGAATGAAAGAATAAGATTATAGTTCAAGGTAGAAAGGGTAATGTTGGCAAGAGAAGCATCCCCATAACATCTGCCATTGCCTCTGGCAATAAAATGATCCGTTTTGCTCACCAGATCACCCAGTTGTTCATCAAAATTAAAGCGCTTTACTTCACTGTCCATTTTTGGGTAATTACCCCAGTTTGCTATAGACTGTTTCATTTATTAAAAAATGTTAAATCACGTAAATATAATATCACGAAAAAACTGGTGGCCCAGAGTAACAAGGTAATCTGAATAAAGCGGTCTTTATATAAAATATCGGTGGGAGAACCTGCTTTATTGTGAATAAATGTTATTTGAAGATAGCGCATCATGGCGGCTATCACGAACAAAGCCGTGTAATAGGCCCTATGTCCGAATTTAAGATAGGTGGCGGGAGAAACGGTGTAGTTAATATACGAAACAATCAAAATAGCGCAGAAAAGTCCCAACAGGGTATTTAGAAATTCAAGGCTGTATCCTTTCAGAGATTTTCGCATATCCGTGCCGGTGGTCATCTTCAAGATGACATCATCGCGTCGTTTAGCGATCGCCATAAAGAGTGCCAGAAGAAAGGTCATTACGATAAACCAGGAAGTAGTGTCCACCTCAGAAAGGATTGCTCCTCCTTTGACTCTTAGCACAAAGCCGGTTGCTACGATCAGGATGTCTACTATTGAAATATTTTTTAGTCCAAAAGAGTAGGACAGGTTGAGCAGGTAATAAATGCCGGCAACAAACAAAAACTTACCACTCCGGTCAATCAGAAAAGAAATCACCAGTCCTGCAAGCGTTAGAAAGATACTGAGAACGAGTGCGTAGTTTTTGTTAACCGCTCCTGAAGCAAGAGGCCTTTTGCATTTTTCAGGATGTTTGCGGTCGTCTTCAATATCATGGTAGTCATTTACAATATAAATACTGCTGGCAAGAAAACTAAATGCAAGAAAACCTCCTGCCAGCAAAGGAATTTTGTCTGGTTCAAAAAATCTGCCTGCAAAAAAAGAAGGAACGAACAGGAAAAGATTTTTAGCCCAATGTTTCGGTCTTAAAAGTTGTATATACTGCATGATAACGGGCTCTCGCGCAAGATAGTTCACAAAAGGCTTTGCTGCAATATTATTGCCTGTTAGATTTGTATTAATTTAACCTCTCAAACGGAGATTTACCGAAGAGCAGAATATTATGAAAAAAATCCTGTCCAATGCAGAAGTGCTATTGATCATAGCTATAGCAGCGATACCGCTTTTTCCCAATCTTCCTTACCGGCTTAACAGCTATCTTTCCTGGGAGGGAGCTTACCGCATGGCTAACGGCGAGATGCCATTCAGAGACTTTGGCATGCCGGTGGGGTATATGTACTGGGTGATCCCGGCCTTTTTTTTTAAGGTTTTCGGGGCCAGCATGATCACTCTTATCAAAGCCCAGCTGTTCATTAATATCGTAGGGGGCCTTGCGTTCAGATCTATTCTGAAAAGCCTGGATGTTCCTTCACCGGTAAGATTTGTGGGGATAATTGTATTCTGCCTTTCTTATTCCCTTCCCAATTACTGGCCCTGGTACAATCACTCGGTTATTTTTTATGAACTGATCGGCCTGGCTTTCCTGGTTCATTTTCTGACCCATTCTTTCTCTAAATGGCAGTATCTTAAACCTGCTATTGCGGGCGCTTTTATTTTCTTCTCTTTTTTCACCAAACAGGATGGTGGTGGCCTTGCGCTGCTGGTATGCCTTTCCCTGCTGGTATACGATGGAATTATTGAAAAGAGATGGATGCCTTCCGCTGTATTTACAGGCGGGCTGCTGGTTACAGGCTCCCTGATCATTCTGCCACTGACTAAGTATGGATTTGGCTATTGGTTCAACCATGGCCAGCCTCCGCACAGTTCCCGGATTTCGACTGCTGACATTATTAAAGAATTTCTGATCAATTCGCAGTGGCTGAAATTTTATCTGGCCATGATGATCATTTTGTTATTTGCATCCGTTAAAAATCTGAACGTTTTTTTTCAGAATAAACAAAAAATGCTTTTTCTG
>JAYUXA010000145.1:0-3533 GCA_043753245.1 Chitinophagaceae bacterium | reverse complement strand
GTATCGACCTGATGGCGTTTACTGCACACAAGATGTATGGCCCAAAAGGAGTAGGTGCTTTATATGTCAGAAGAAAAAATCCGAGAGTTAAAGTAACTGCCCAAATGGATGGTGGTGGTCATGAAAGAGGCATGAGAAGCGGCACCCTTAACGTACCCGGTATTGTTGGATTTGGCAAAGCATGTGAATTATCGATGCTGGAAATGGAGTCGGAAACTATTCGTGTAAGTGCGCTTCGCGATAAACTGGAAAATGCATTAATGAAATTAGAAGAAGCTTACGTGAACGGAAGTACCGAGCACCGGTTACCACATGTAAGCAATATCTCTTTTAAATATGTGGAAGGAGAAGGATTGATGATGGGCTTTAATAAAAACATAGCCGTGTCCTCCGGATCTGCCTGTACCTCGGCTTCTCTGGAACCTTCCTATGTTTTAAAAGCATTGGGTTTAGGTGATGACCTGGCACACAGCTCATTGCGCTTTGGTCTGGGTAGATTTACCACCGAAGAGCAAATTGATTATACCATTGAGCAGGTATCACAGACCGTTCTTAAACTAAGAGAAATGAGTCCTCTTTGGGAAATGTTCAAAGAAGGAATAGATCTTGAAAAAATTGAATGGGCACATCATTAATTGCGCGGAGATGTTTTAGAGGAAAGGATTAGATTCTTTATAATTAAATTTACAAAAATGGCATACTCAGAAAAAGTTATAGATCACTACAGTAATCCGAAAAATGTGGGGACGCTGGATAAAGCATCTAAAAACGTTGGTACTGGTTTAGTGGGTGCTCCTGAATGCGGCGATGTTATGCGCTTGCAGATCGAAGTGGACGATGCAACAGGTTTAATCAAAGATGCAAAATTCAAGACATTTGGCTGTGGAAGTGCCATTGCGTCTTCTTCCCTGGCTACAGAATGGCTGAAAGGTAAGAGTGTAAATGAAGCTTTGCAGATAGACAATATGGCTATTGTGGAAGAGCTGAATCTGCCTCCGGTAAAAATTCACTGTTCCGTACTTGCTGAAGATGCTATCAAAGCAGCTATCAATGATTATCGTCAGAAGAATGGTCTTGAAGCCATAAAGTTTGAAGAAGTTGCAGTACACTAGCGATCTTATTGAACGAACACCCAACTATGATTCTTGCTGCTGTAAAGTAGCCAGAAATTAAAACCTGTAGGTATGATTTACGTAAGTGATAAAGCAAAACAAAAGGTTTCAGGCCTGATGTCAGAGGCCAGCATTACCGGCGAACAGGATTATTTTCTTCGTGTTTCAGTGGTAGGTGGCGGTTGTTCAGGTTTGAGTTATAAACTCGATTTTGACAATGAGGCTAAACCCATGGATCAGACCTTTGAGGACAATGGAGTAAAGGTAGTTACCGATCTCAAAAGTTTTTTATACCTGGTTAATACTACTCTGGACTTTTCAGACGGACTCAATGGCAAGGGATTTTATTTCAGCAACCCCAATGCCAGCCGTAGTTGCGGATGTGGGGAAAGCTTCGCAGTATAAAAAGAGCACTCATCCGGCAGATTCTTTTACTGAATTAATTACATAATCGAAAGCTTTTCAGTATTAGATAGTGTGCTGATGAGTTCGTGGTAATTTTTAAGTACTTATACTATAGAGCTGGTTCTCTGACACGCAGATACTTTTACGCTTTTAAAGCAGCATATTCTGCTGATGCGCTTCCCTCAATATCCCTTATTTTCGCTTTCATGTGGTCTGTTTGTAAA
Source organism: Chitinophagaceae bacterium (assembly GCA_043753245.1). Taxonomy (GTDB): domain Bacteria; phylum Bacteroidota; class Bacteroidia; order Chitinophagales; family Chitinophagaceae; genus Flavitalea. Next base: position 1,792 of record JAYUXA010000145.1, on the reverse strand, counting down.
AAAGAGTTGCGACAATATTTTAGTAGTCTGACCGGCTATATCGCAATTATTTTTTTTCTGATCTTGTCGGGTACCATACTTTTTATTTTACCAGACAATATTCTGGACCTGGGATACGCAACGCCTGAAAAATTCTTTCAGATCACTCCGTGGATATTACTTGTGTTGGTGCCTGCTATAACCATGCGCAGTTTTTCAGAAGAATTCAGAACCGGCACTTTCGAGATCCTTCAGACACTTCCCATAACGCGATGGCAACTGCTATCCGGAAAATATGTTGCCGCATTCATTATTGTACTTATTGCACTTTTACCCACGGTCATTTATATGATAAGTCTGCAGGCATTGTCTTCCACTGGCGGAATTGATATCGGTGGCACCATCGGTTCTTATGCAGGATTAGTATTGCTATCAGCAGTCTTTGTTGCGATCGGAATTTGCTGCAGTAGTTTCACCTACAATCCGGTAGCCGCATTTATAGCTTCGGCATTTCTATGTATGCTGGTATACAGTGCATTTGGAGCATTGTCCCGAATACCGGCTCTGGAGGGAGGTGCAGATTATTATATAGAAATGCTTGGCATAGATTTTCATTATCATAGCCTTAGCAGAGGTGTGGCAGATACCAGGGACATTATTTATTTTTTCACGCTCATTGGACTGTTTTTGATTATTACACAGCGAAATTTAATAAAAAGACAGGGTGCATGAAAAAATGGATAACCTCAAAATTCTGGTGGTTGTATCTGACTGCAGCAGTAGTTGCGATCAACTGGATCGCTTCTCTCGTTCATTACCGCATTGATCTTACCAGTGAGCAGCGCTTTACGCTATCTACACCAACAAAAAAACTACTGGCATCGCTGAGTGAGCCGGTTACTATTGATGTTTTTCTGGCTGGGGACATGCCGGCAGATTTCAGAAATCTGCGAAATGGAACAGAGGAACTGCTTCAGGAATTTAAAGAAAACAGTTCCAATACTATCCGGTTCCGGTTTAGGAAACCCGGAGAAGGAATGGAAGATTCCGAAAAAGAACGCTACCTGCTGTACCTGGACAGTATCGGCCTTCATCCCACTAATGTAAAAGTTCAGGCAAAATCGGGCGAATCACAGGAAGAACGTCTCGTGTATCCGGCAGCGTTAGTCAGCTACAATAATAAATATTTTCCTGTCGATCTTCTGCAGGGTCAGGATATGACCGGGGGCATCCGTACACTCCATGCAGCTAATGCGCTGCTGGAATATAAATTTGCAAACGCTATTCAGAAAATTACCCAGCAGCATGCTCCGGTGGTAGGGTACCTGGCGGGAAATGGAGAACCGCTTAGTTATAACGTGTACGATCTGATTGAACGGACGCTTAAACCTAATTATGGCTTTGGATTTGTTCCGATAGACAGCGTTCCCTATATACCAGAGGAATTTGCCGCAGTCCTGATCGTAAAACCAACAACGGCCTTTAATGACCGGCAGAAATTAAAACTCGACCAGTATGTGATGCACGGTGGAAAGCTGATCTGGATGATTGACAATCTGTATGCAGAAATGGACAGCCTGATGCGTTCCCAGAGTGATCTTGTAGCATTTGACAGAGGATTAAACCTGGATGATCAGCTCTTTAAATATGGTGTCCGCATCAATCAGGACCTGGTGCAGGATCTGCAGTGTGATAAATTGCCCCTTGCAGTAGGGAGCATGGGCGACAAACCGCAAATGCAACTGGTCCCCTGGCCGTATTTTCCGTTGTTGTCTGCGTACAACGACAACCCTATTTCCAGCAATTTAAACAC
>JAYUXA010000144.1:0-7536 GCA_043753245.1 Chitinophagaceae bacterium | reverse complement strand
TTCCGGTGTCATTGATCTCACCATCCAGCACCTCATCGGCAAAGGCCGATCCATTTTCAGTAATAATCAGTTCTTTATTGGCGTCGTAAGCGGCAAATTGTTTAATCATCCTGTACATACTTTCGGGATACACTTCCCAGTTCATCAGGGTCCGGTTTACATTACGCATATTTGCCTTTACTATTTTAGCCTGCAGTAATGGAATAAAGTAAGAATGCGCCACTACTTCCCTTGTGTAATTCTGTACGCCTAAGAAATCCATTTCAAATTTTAACCTGCTTTCATCGCCGTCTTTAATAAATTGTTCTATGCGTTGCAGCACCCGCAGGTCTTTAACGGGATATCCTAATCCCATCAAAGGTTCCACAAAAGTTCTGTTAAGCAGTGCGTCAATTCTTCGGGCTGCAAGTGTATCCTGCGCATCGGTACTATAGGCGTCAATATGAGAGCAGGAGAAGGTAGTTCCTATTTTTGACTGTCCCATTGACCTGATAATTCTTCCGCCTTCCGCCTGGCAAAGTGCAGCATGGTGTACCGCAGCAAGAAAAGAATTCAATCCTTTTTTTCCCGGTGCATGAATGCCCAGAAAATATCCCGCCCCGGTGAACACCATGGGTTCATTCAGCACCATCCAGTTCTTTACACGGTCGCCAAATGTTTTTACACAAAATTGCACGTATTCACCAAACCAGTGAACCACTTCCCTGTTGGTCCATCCTCCTTTTTGTTCCAGGTTCAGAGGCAAATCCCAATGATATAACGTAATCCAGGGAGTAATTTCAAGTTCAAGGCAGAAGTCCAGGATGCGGTTATAAAAATCAACGCCTTCTTTATTGATCTGGCCCGTTCCTGAGGGAAATATTCTGGACCAGGAAAGTGAAAAGCGGTAATTGCGGATATTCATAGACCGCATCAGGGTAAGATCCTGCGTGTAATTGTGGTAGAAGTCACAACTCACATTAGCATGTGCATTGTTTATTATTTTTCCTTTCTGTTTCACAAAGTCATCCCAGATGGAAATGCCTTTTCCGTTTTTCTGGTATGCTCCTTCAATCTGGTAAGCAGCGCTGGACACGCCCCAGGAAAAGTCTTTTCCAAATGTTTCCCTGAGCAGTTCCATCAGTTGGCCAGTTTCGAAATTATTTTCTTAAAAGTGAGCGATCTTAATTGTTTTAAAGTGAATTTGTCGGGATACAATACCTTCAAATTATCCTGATCAGGTATTTTTTGCAGATGCCTGGCAACTATAGCATCAATGACCGATGCGGTGTTATCGGGATAATCTACTTTTATTCTTTCTCCTGATTGTATCCAGGTTTTTAGAATGTGGAGGTGTTTAAGTTTTAAACTTTTTAGTACAGGCACCCCCATTTCCTTCAATGCAGCGGCGTTGCAGTGCTGCTCAAACTGGCTTTTCATGGGTATCACCATTAATTTTTTATTCATGTACATGACTTCGGCGGGAGTTTCAAATCCTGCACCGCAGAGAATACCTTCTGCTGCCGCCATGCTGTTAATAAATTCGGTATTGCTGATAGGATACACATCTATGCCATCAATGCTGATCTTTTCCTTGAAATGTTTTGAAAATACCTCCCATCTGATCCCTTTGCACTCGCTCAGTATTTTAATAATTCTTCTGTCGCTGTATGCCGGTAAATAAACGGTATAATGACCCTTGTTACCCAGTGCCGCTTCACGAACCTGTTTCCTGATCACAGGAGTAAAAATATGTTCTGTATACGATTGGAAATGAAATCCATAGCTCGTGGTAGCCGGTGCATATACTTTTAATACCGATCTGCCTACCGGGTCAATGTGTTTTGCCTGCGGACTGGATTTATCGATCACTGCAGCCTGGTGGCTCAAAGCGATGCAGGGTTTATTTTTCAGGTAACAGGCCCAGGAGGAAACGGGTTCAAAATCGCTGATGACCAGATCGTAATTTTCCACCGGAAGGCTTTTTATTTCTGTAATTAATTTTTGCAGATGGCTTTTCCGGTACGTTTCTATGAGGTCTATACCTCCTTTTTTACCAAAAATAAAACTCAGGCCTTTAAATCTGTATTTGATCTCGAACGGTAACTCCATATCTGCCTGGGTGCCACTTACCAGCACATCCACCTCGCCCTTTTTCCTCAGCAGTGGAATGATATCCATCGCCCTGCAAATATGCCCATTACCCGTGCCCTGCACAGCATATAATATTTTTGTCATGGTTTCATCATCCTGAATTCATTAAGTAAATTATCGAAGAGCTGGTGATTGGACAAGTCTGTTTCTTCTTCTGCTGTATTTAAAACCATGTCAACAAATCCATGTTCTGCAAACCGGTAAATGGACCATTTCCCATTAGTGTATTCCAGTGAAGTGAGGTTTTCTATCCAGTCACCTGAATTCAGGTATTTTATGGATCCGTGTTCGTTACTGATGTCTTTTATTTCCGGCTGGTGTATATGCCCGCAAACTACATAGTCGTATTTATTACTGATGCCGATATCAGCACTTATCTTCTCAAAATTATTAATGAATTTAACGGCAGACTTAACGCTGTTTTTTATTTTCTTTGAAAGAGAGAGTTTTCCTTTCCTGAAAATTTTTTCAGATATTAAATTAACGGCGCCATTGATCAGAATCAGGGTATCATATCCGATTGCACCAAGTTTTGCAAGCCATTTGGAATGTTCCATGGTCACATCAAATACATCACCATGAAAGATCCAGGCTTTTTTATTGTTGTCCAGTTCCAGTACCAGCTTGTTGACAATGTTAAACGACCCCATTTTAAATCCTGCAAACTTTCGCAGCATCTCATCATGATTGCCGGTAATGTAGTAGGTTTTTTTACCTTTACTGACCCAGTTCATAATGTGTTTAACCACTTTCATGTGGCTCTTGGGCCAGTATCTTTTAGTGAACTGCCAGATGTCAATGATATCTCCATTGAGCACTATGGTTTTAGGGTTAATGCTGCGCAGGTAATGCAGCAGTTCTTTGGCATGGCATCCGTAGGTACCGAGGTGTATGTCAGAAATAACCAGCAGGTCAACTTTCCTTTTTTTGCCTTTAAGGGGTTTGTCTTCGCTAAGCGGTTTTTCCATAGCTAAAGATTAAAAACAGTTGTGAATAAATCATTAACGCATTATGAACTATGTGTTAAGTTGTTTTAATTTGCACCCTCTTAAGACCTGAATAATGACCATTACCGAGCTTTTTAGAAAATTATATTCTTCCGAACCACTGCTGGTACGCTCTCCAGGGCGTATCAACCTGATTGGGGAACATACCGATTACAATGAAGGGTTTGTACTCCCTGCCGCGATCGATAAATATGTGCAGGTAGCTGCCTCAAAGCGTCCGGATGAGCAGATCTCCCTGTACGCTCTACAGTTTAAGGAACATATTGAAGTGAGTGTAGCATCGATTAAACCAGTGAAAGACAGTTGGGGCAATTATGTTCTCGGGGTGGTGGACCAACTGATTAAAAGAGGCTTTCGGATCACCGGATTTAATATGGTGGTCGATGGGGACGTGCCTACAGGTGCGGGATTATCTTCTTCGGCTGCAATCGAGTGTGCAGTTTGTCTGGCGCTAAAAGAATTATTTCAAATAGAACTGTCCAAACTCGAGATTGCCCTCATCTGCCAGAAGGCTGAACATACTTTTCCCGGTGTACAGTGCGGCATTATGGACCAGTTTGCCAGCGTATTTGGTGAAAAAGACCATGCCCTTAAGCTGGATTGCCGCTCTCTCGAATACGAGGCTGTGCCACTTCAGATGGAGGGATTTAAAATCGTGCTGCTCAACACGAATGTTAAACATTCCCTTGCCTCTACGGCCTATAACCAACGCAGGGAAGAATGTGCAGAAGGAGTAAAACAGGTACAAAAACATATTTATAGCGTTCAGTCACTGCGTGATGTCACTGTAGAACTGCTGGAGAAGTATGTTAAAGATCCGTTGATTTTTCAACGTTGTAAATATGTAGTGAGCGAAAATGAGCGTGTGTTTAAGGCCGTTGCTGCTTTACAAGGCGGCAATATTGAAGGTTTGGGAGAGCAGATGTATCTGAGTCATTCCGGGCTCAGTAAAGAATATGAAGTGAGTTGTACAGAGCTGGACTACCTGGTGGATGCGGTTAAAAACAATCCACTTGTCGCGGGAGCAAGAATGATGGGAGGAGGCTTTGGCGGATGCACAATAAATATAGTCAGGGAAGGTGCTATAGAGGAGCTTGTTCATTATCTTAGTGAAAATTATTTAAAAGACATGGGAAAGCAGATGACCGCCTATACTGCTGTTACTGCTCATGGAACGGAAATCATTTCAGAAAATACGAGCACATGAAAAATTGGATGATTGTTGCCTTTATAACTTTGCTGGTGGCGTGTAATGAAACGAAAAAACCGGATTCGGCCAACTCCCAAACTACACCTGGTCCTATACCGGAGAGCGAGTTCATTATTTCCAATAAAAACCGGATGCGGGCAGTATTTACGACAGAAGGAGCCAGGCTGATGAGTTTATTTGTTCCGGATAAAACAGGAGCCCTGGTCAATGTGGTGATTGGGTTTGACAGTGCCGGGGATTATGCAAAATCTACAGAACCTTATTTTGGTGCCACTATTGGCAGATATGGCAACAGGATCAATAAAGGCCGGTTCTCCATCGATGGTAAACCTTACCAGATCACCATCAATAACGGTGAGAATACCCTTCATGGTGGGAAAAGCGGATTTCAATATAAACATTGGAATGCCAGTCAGCCTGATGACCAAACCATTGAATTTACATACCGTTCGAACGATGGCGAAGAAGGTTTTCCCGGAAATCTTGATGTGAAAGTGGTGTATAGTCTGAACGATAGCAATGAATTGAAAATGGAATACCGTGCTACCACCGATAAACCAACCGTTGTTAACCTGACCAATCATGCTTTCTTCAATCTAAACGGAGAAGGAAGCGGAACGATCCTGAATCACCTGTTGCAGATCAATGCCAGCAGGTATACCCCTGTGGATACTTCCCTTATTCCTATTGGTAAACTGGATCCTGTAAAAGGCACTCCCTTTGATTTCACAAGGTCGGAAAAAATAGGTAAAAGAATTGATGAAAACAATGCACAGTTAAAGGCTGGGAAAGGATACGATCATAATTATGTGTTAACCGGAAGCGGCCTGAAGCAGGCGGCAACGGTAACTGGCGATCAAAGCGGCATCGTGATGAAGATATTTACTGAAGAGCCGGGGCTTCAGTTTTACTCAGGCAATTTTATGCAGAGTAAAAATAAAATGCGCAGGGGAATGGATGATTTCCGCACAGCATTTTGTTTAGAAACACAACATTTTCCGGATGCCCCTAATCAACCCAATTTTGCTTCTACACTTCTTAAACCCGGAGATACTTACCACACCATTTCTTTGTATCAATTCTCTGTTTTAAAATAAGCGAAGGATTTAATTATAAAAAGTTTCTAATCAATAAATAATTCCGGAATGAATAACCGATTTACCCTTGTGCCACTGATAGCGACTGCATTATTTTTATCATCGTGTACAGAAAATGGGAATCCTGTTGCTGTGTCTGGAAACGACACCGATACGGCATACAGCGGGGCAAAATACAATGATCATATTCGTTCTACTGATGCGCGCACTGCGGAGCAGGAGCGCATGGGCTTCAGGCTGCCTGAAGGATTTGAAATTAATCTGTATGCCTCTGAGCCGGATATTGCCAAGCCTATTAATTTTAATTTTGATGCCAAAGGAAGAATGTGGGTAACACAGTCTTACGAATACCCGTTTGCAGCCCAGTCCGGAAAGGGGAAAGACCGTGTGACCATACTGGAGGACACAGACGGCGATGGTAAAGCAGATAAATTCATTCATTTTGAAGACACCCTTAATATTCCCATAGGTATTATGCCCATTAAGGAAGGTGCTGTGGTGTACACTATTCCCAATGTAATCCGCTTTGAAGACGCAAACGGGGACGGTAAACCAGAGTCCAGCCGTAAACTGATGGGCCCTTTTGAAGTAAAGGATACTCATGGAATGGTGAATAATTTTACCACAGGATTTGATGGCTGGATTCATGCCTGCCATGGATACACCAACCGGTCAAACGTTGCCGGTACAGACGGGGATTCCGTTCACCTGATATCCGGCAATACTATTCGTTTTCGTCCTGATGGCAGCCGTGTGGAGCAGGTAACTGCCGGAAGAATAAATCCTTTTGGACTCGCGTATGATGAACTGGGCTATTTGTATTCTACAGATTGCCATACGTCTCCATTATATCAGATGATCAGAGGGGGTGATTATTCTCAGTGGGGTAAAGACGAGGGCATGGGTTTCGCACCTGACATGAAACCATTTAGCAATGAAGCCACTGCGCTTGCAGGATTGGCCTATTACGCTGATAATAAATGGCCCGAAGAGTATAAGAAGAATTTGTTTATAGGGGATGTGGTGGCTTCACGAATTTATAGAAATTCTTTCGTTTTTAAAGGAACCAGCCCTGTGGGTAAAAGAGAGCCTGATTTTCTGATGAGCCTCGACCCCTGGTTCAGGCCGGTAGCGGTGCAGATGGGTCCTGATGGTGCCATGTATATCGCTGATTTTTACAACAGCATTATAGGTCACTATGAAGTGCCGCTGGATCATCCTAAAAGAGACAAGATCCGGGGGAGGATATGGCGTATTACGTATAAAGGAAAGGCAGATAAAAAAACGGATTGGTCAAAGGCCACCCTGGAAGAATTATTCAAAGCGCTTAATGCAGATAATCTTAAGGTAAGAATGACAGCCGGCGACCAGCTGGTAGATCATTACGGAACGCAATCTATTGCACCGGTAAAAGCACTTATTGCAAAAAAGGAAGTGACCGAAACGGAATATGTCCAGGGTTTATGGGCACTGCAACGACTGGGTGCACTTACAGATGATATTGCGCGTGCTGCAGTTGCTGATCCTAACGCAGTGATCCGGTTGCATGCGCTTCGTGCAATGGCAGAACAGAAAGATACTTCGGCAGTATTGTATCCCGTAATAGCAAAGGCTTTGCAGGATGAAAATCCACACGTAAGAAGAGCTGCTGTTGAACTCATGGGACGATATCCTGATATGAAGACAGTAGAGCTGCTGATTGCATTCAGAAAAAAAATTGCGGAAGAGGATACTCATTTGATCTATACCGTACGATTGGTTTTAAGAAATCTGCTGAGAAAAGAATTCTTAATGCAAAATGCTGTTGCTTTAAATTGGTCCAATGAAGATGCTGCCGTACTTTCCAGTGTATTGGTAGGCGTTGAGAATCCTTCATCCGGAGCATTCCTGTACAACTATGTAAAAACGCAGCAACTGCCCGAAAAAGAGTTGCCTAAAACATTTATGCACATCATCCGGTTTATTCCTGCCGCACAGATGAATCAGGTGATAAGCCTGGCAATGAATAAGGCGAAAGAAGATCCCCGTTCAGAATACCAGATCTTTAAATATCTGCAACAGGGACTTCAAAAAAGACCCGCTAATGAGC
>JAYUXA010000143.1:0-3558 GCA_043753245.1 Chitinophagaceae bacterium | reverse complement strand
CAATAAGAATTACCTTCAGAAAAATGACCTCGCGGTACTCGCGGTTATTGCTGCAAATAAATGGAAGCGTCCGATATACTTTACTTCCACTCAGGAATTAAAAGCATTAGGTCTGGAAAAATATGTGCGCATGGAAGGGTTGTCTTATCGTCTGGTACCCGTTGAAAGCAGTCCGGTAGAAGCAGAAATCGCTTACAAAAATGTGATGGAGAAATTTGCCTACGGAAATGCAGATAAACAGCATGTTTATTTTGACGAGGAAAACAGGAGGCATCTGAACAGTATCCGTCTTACACATGCGACCCTGGCAAAAGCACTGGTCAGTTACAACCTTAAAGATTCTGCCAGAAAGGTGCTTGAAAAATACGATCAGTCGGTATTGGAAAGCAATATGCCTTACGGAATGACCTCTAATCAGGGTAACTTTCATAATAGTATCTCGGCCGATTTTCTGGAAGCGGCTTATATGAGCGGCGATTTTGCGCTTGCTGCCAAGGTGGACAAATCCCTTAAAAAAGACCTTGACCAGCAATTGTCGTATTATCGTTCTTTAGGAGAAGATCAGTCGGGCAACGAGAATATGGCTATGCAGGCTTCCATGATACTGAATAATAAAGGCGGCAATCTATCCGATAAACAACGTGTTTTTGCCTACGATATCCTCTCGTCTTTTCAGATGCTGGAGCAGCTTAAAAGATGGCAGCAGGAGTACAAGGCAGGAGGAGCTTCCGTGGAACTGAGATCGGATTCTTTACAACATCCCGTTTTGCCACCCGAGCCTGCTGATACGCCCAACTAAACAACGGGCATTCAGGAACATAACTTTTTTAATTGTGCATTATGTCCGAACTTGAGGAGTATGAAAGGGTATAATTTTTCGAAATTCGATCCGCGTGAGGAAGGAAAATCAGCATTTGAACAACTGCTAGATATATTCATGCAGCTCCTCACCTTCACCAACGGTGATGTTAGCGAAGCGCTTAACTGGATGAACCAGCTGGATAAAGAATATGAGATGACCAATGCCGGGTACGGCATGGGAGATTTCATAGACGAATTGAAAGATAAAGGATATGTAAAAGACAATCCTGCAAGCGGAAAAATTAAAATAACCGCCAAAACGGAACAGGGAATCCGCAAGCGTTCTCTGGAGGAAATATTCGGTAAATTAAAAAAAACAAAGGCAGGCCAGCATCAGACCTTCAAGCCTGGCCAGGGAGATGAGATGAATCCGGAAACCCGGCCATTTCAATTTGGGGATACTGTGGAACAAATTGATTTTACGGCTTCTATCCGAAATGCGCAGATCAACCATGGTATCGACCACTTCACGATGAGTGAGGACGATCTTGCGATCAGAGAATCAGATTATAAGTCTCAGACCTCTACCGTCCTGATGATTGATATCTCGCACTCCATGATCTTGTACGGAGAAGACCGCATTACTCCTGCAAAAAAAGTAGCAATGGCACTGAGCGAACTGATCACTACCAAGTATCCAAAAGATACATTGGATATTGTAGTCTTTGGCAATGATGCGTGGCCGGTAGAAATCAAAGACCTGCCCTACCTGGAAGTGGGTCCTTATCATACCAATACGGTAGCTGGTCTGGAAATGGCAATGGATATTCTCAGAAAAAGAAAAAATCCCAATAAGCAGATTTTCATGATCACGGACGGCAAACCAACATGTCTAAAAATCGGGAAAAAATATTATAAAAATAGTTTCGGACTGGACCGGAAGATCACCAACCGGTGTTTGAATATTGCAGCCCAGTGTAAGAAAATTAAAATTCCGATCACTACTTTTATGATCGCTACGGATCCCTATCTGCAGCGGTTTGTACAGGAATTCACAGAAACCAATAACGGCAAGGCCTTTTTTGCATCACTGGACAAACTCGGGGCTTTTATTTTCCGTGATTTCGAAAGTGGCAAAAGAAAAACAGTGTTTTAGTAAACCAACCATTACATAATCAGAGCACCATATTCGGCGGAGGATAAAAATGAACAATTCAAAGATCAAAACATTAGGAGAACTTAAGAAAAGCGGGTACAGAAATAAATCTATAAAAGACGAGATACGGGACAACCTCGTGAGCAGGCTGGAAAAAAACCAGCCATCTTTTGAAGGCATAATTGGCTATGAAGAAACAGTGATCCCGGATGTAGAACGTGCACTGCTTTCCCGGCATAATATATTATTTCTCGGTCTGCGCGGACAGGCAAAAACCAGAATGGCGAGGCAGATGACGCAATTACTCGATGATTACATTCCGATTGTCAGTGGAAGTGAAATAAATGATGATCCTCTTGAACCGGTATCTAAATATGCAAGAGATCTTATAAAAGAAAAAGGCGATGATACTCCTATCGACTGGCTTCACCGCAGCCTTCGCTACGGAGAAAAACTGGCAACACCTGATGTAAGCGTTGCTGATCTGGTTGGAGACATTGATCCGATCAAAGCCGCTAATCTAAAATTAAATTTCGGTGATGAGCTGGTCATCCATTATGGAATCATTCCCAGAAGCAACCGGTGCATTTTTGTGATCAACGAAATACCGGATCTTCAGGCAAGGATACAGGTAGCGTTATTTAATATTCTGGAGGAAGGAGATATTCAGATCAGGGGATTTAAATTAAGAATGCCACTGGATATATTGTTCGTGTTTACGGCTAACCCTGAAGATTATACGAACAGGGGTTCTATTGTAACACCACTTAAAGACCGCATCCAGAGCCAGATTCTTACGCACTATCCAAAAACGATCGAGACTGCTTTATCCATTACCGAACAGGAAGCGTTTATCCATGACCAGCAACGCTCACGGGTACGCATAAGCGCTCTGGTTAAACGATTAATTGAGCAGATCTCTTTTGAAGCGCGGTCAAGTGAATATGTCGATAAAAAAAGTGGAGTGTCTGCCAGGCTAAGTATTTCAGCAATGGAAAATGCGTATAGCGCAGCAGAGAGAAGAGCCATACTTAACAGAGAAAAACATACGCAGGTCTGGATAAATGACCTCGTAGGAATTATACCGTCCATCACCGGAAAAATAGAGTTGGTATATGAAGGCGAGCAGGAAGGTCCCTTTCAGGTGGCAATGAATTTGCTGGAGAAAGCCATCCGTACCCAATTCATTAGTTATTTCCCTAATCCGGATGTAGTCAAGAAAAAAAGGACTGCACAGCAACCTGCAACCGAAAACCCTTACCGTTCTATTCAGTCCTGGTTTGATAAGGGAAATTCGCTGGATCTTTTTTTTAATAGTACTGACGATGAAAGAATAAAAAACCTGTATAAAATAGATGGCCTTTATGCGATGGTCAAAAAATATTTTAAAAATGCGGATGAAAAAGAAACTGCATTACTGATGGAATTTGTGCTGCATGGTTTATCTGCCTATTCACTCATCAGCAAAAAAGTGGTGGACAATAAGATCGAATTCAAAGATCTGATGGGTTCAATGCTCAACCTGGGAAGCAGCTCCGGAGAGCACGACGAGGATATGGACAAGGAAGATTTTAATTAAATGTATAGTGTCTGACAGGTCC
>JAYUXA010000142.1:0-3562 GCA_043753245.1 Chitinophagaceae bacterium | reverse complement strand
GTAAAGCGGATGCCGATCAGGCGGATAAGCAGTCGTTTCTCATAGAGCTGGGCAAATAATTCTTTTGCTACTTTCAGTAATAAATGATCTGCATTGGACCAGGGAATGGTGATCTGCTTCGTGTAGGTATCAAAATTAGAATAGCGCAGCTTGACCGTTACACAACCCGTGAGTTTGTTTTGCTGGCGCAGTTCGAATGCAATTTTCTCCGTCATCCGCACCAGTTCGCTATTGAGAAAATTCATATCGATCGTGTCCTGGGTAAACGTACTTTCGGTAGAAATGGATTTTTGTTCATGATAGGGAACAACAGGCGACTCATCGATCCCCTGGGCGCGTCTCCACAATTCCCTCCCCTGCACGCCCAGCAGGTTCTGTAAGAATTCTACCGGGATCTCACTGAGCGTCCGGACGGTTTCCAGTCCCATCTTCATCAGCTTATAACCGGTCTTATTGCCAATGCCCGGCATTTTCATGATATTCAGTGGCGCGAGATACGATTTCTCCTGCCCGAACGGGATTTCTATCTGACCGTTGGGTTTGATCTCGTTCGTGGCCACTTTACTGATCAGTTTGTTGCTTGCCAGTCCCCAGGAGATCGGCAGCCCGGATTCCTTTTTTACTTTTGCTTTCAGTTCTTCGGTAAACCGGTAACAGCCAAAAAATTTATCCATGCCCGTCAGATCAATATAAAACTCGTCAATCGATGCTTTCTCTACTAAGGGCACAGTACTTCGGATCACGTCCGTAACCAGCGTAGAATACTTACTATAAGCTTCAAAATCGCTTTTTACAACAATCGCTTCCCTGCACAAGCGACGGGCCACATACATCGGCATGGCAGAATGAATACCAAACTTCCGGGCCTCATAACTACAGGCCGCCACCACTCCCCTGTCACTGCTGCCACCAATGAGAATAGGCTTGCCGATAAGTTTTGAATTACTCAGCTGCGCAACGGACACAAAAAAACTGTCCAGGTCCAAATGAGCGATATGCCTTCCATCGGTTTTCATAAATTGTCGTACGATCTTTTTTTATATCCTACCCGCAGCAACTGATGCGCTTCTATAGTGTATACACCAAAATCTTCCGTGACCTTACCCGTGATTTTGTAAAACCCGCTGTCGTTCATAGGATATCTCTTTGCCGCATCCGGAAAATGTACCGTGTCGATCCAGTCCAGCGCACTGTCTACAAATGTTCCGAAAAACATTTCCTGGTTATTTTTGGTGGAAGCCTGCTTACGCGCGATAAAATAAGCGAGTACGGAAATTCGTTTTCCGCAATGCAACGCCAAATCTTTTGCTGCCACGTAACCAGAGGGGTCATCATCCACCATTGCAAAGGGATTACCAAGGGTAAATCCTAATATTTCCATTTCATCATAAAGGTCGTGTAATGGATTGTCCAGTAATTCAGGAAGGTCAAACGCTACCGGTTTATCCAGGAACAATGCAGGTGCATTATTGTGCAACGCAGGTTGATTTTTTTTCTGTAAAAAATTAGCTTCCCAGAGTAATTGTTTTTTGGTCTTCCCGGTAAACCGGAAAGCGCCAATGCTGACCAGCGTGTCTAGTTGTTCGATGCCTACCCCTGTTCGTTCAATAAAATCCTGCAGGTGTGCATACGATCCCCGGATCTTTCGGTCTTCCAAAATCAATTCTACCAGTTTGCCCTGCAAACCTTTGATATGAATGAACCCGCAATACACATTATCGTTGTCAATATTGGTGTATTCATCACTATGATTTATACAGGGTGCCATAATTTTTCCACCGCATTTTAATAATTCCAGAAAATACAGTTCGCGCGAATAAAAACCACCGAAATTATTAATGACGGCCACCATAAATTCTTTCGGGTAATAGGTTTTGAGATACAGGCTCATGTAACTTTCTACTGCGAAGCTTGCCGAATGGGCTTTATTAAAACTATACCCTGCAAAACTTTCCATCTGCCGCCAGATCTCTTCATTCAATGCAACCGGATGGCCCTGCAGTAATGCCCCTGCATAAAATTCGTCCCGTACCATTTCAAATTGATTCGAATTACGGTATTTACCGCTCATCGCACGGCGCAGGATATCGGCCTTCCCGAGGTCAAGCCCGGCATAGTAATGGGCAATTTTAATGACGTCTTCCTGAAACACCATTACCCCGAAGGTTTCTGATAAATGTTCTTCAAACAACGGATGCAGGTATTTAATATCCTGCCGGTGGTGAAAGCGGTGAATGTATTCCCGCATCATGCCGGACTGGGCCACGCCCGGCCGGATAATGCTGCTGGCAGCCACCAGGGTAATATAATCATCGCAGCGAAGCTTTTTCAAAAGTTGCCGCATGGCCGGAGACTCAATGTAAAAACAGCCGATGGTATTGGCCTCGCGGATCTGAGTGGCCACCATTTTATCCTGCATAAAAGTTTGCACATCGTGGATGTCAATCTCGATGTTCTTATTTTGTCTGATCAGTTTCAGTGCTTCTTTAATATGCCCTAAGCCCCGCTGTGAAAGAATATCAAATTTATTGATGCCGGTATCTTCGGCAGTAAACATGTCTATCATTGCCGTAGGAAACCCTTTAGGCGGCATGAAAAGCGCTGCATAATTCAGTACTGGTTGTTCCGTAATAAGCATACCGCAGGGATGCAGGGAAGGATGTGATGGAAATCCCTTCATCAATTTTCCATACTGCAAAATCATGCGCCCGATTTTATCAGTCGGTGCATTGGTGCGCTGCAGTAATTTAATTTCTTCATCAGTGATCCCAAATACTTTTCCCAGTTCACGGATGATAGAATCGTGCTTAAAGGTGGGATACGAACCCAGCAAACACACTTTATTTTTTCCGTATCGTTTGAAAATATAATCAATTACCTCATCCCTGTCGGTCCACGAAAAATCAATATCGAAATCAGGTGGAGAGGTCCGGTGTGGATTAAGAAAACGTTCAAAATATAAATTCAGGGCGATCGGGTCCACGTCGGTGATCCGTAAGCAATAGGCTACAATGGAATTAGCGCCGCTACCCCGTCCCACATAATAAAATCTACGGGATTGTGCATACCGGATGATGTCGTGATTGATCAGAAAATAAGCATTGAATCCCTGCTGGTGAATGATCAGTAATTCTTTCTTGATTCTTGCCGAGGCTATTTTATTTTTCTTTCCGTATCGCATGACCAGTCCATCCATCGCCAGTTTTTCGAGCAGTATACGGTCATCCTCTTTTGTGTCCCCATAAGTTTGTTTATTCTTATCGCTTTTTGTTATCCATGCAGGTTCGCACTGATCGATCAGTTTATAAGTATTGGCGATGATCGAAGAATGATCCCTGAAATGATGAAGCAGTGCAGCGGGTGATAGAAAGATTTCATCTTCCGCGCATTGCTGGTCGGCGGGCAGTTTGGACAGCACCATATTTAAATCAATACACCGCAGCAGCCGGTGCAGCGAATGGCATTGTTTATTTTGTACCGTCACAGGCTGCCGGACCACGAGTTTACCGGTCCATATTTTTTTATCTATTCCATACAGTTGATGGAGCTCCCGGTAGGTGAT
>JAYUXA010000141.1:0-3570 GCA_043753245.1 Chitinophagaceae bacterium | reverse complement strand
GAAATGAAATGTTAGTAAATAATGGTTTGACACCGTACGACTTAGTAAGCCCCTCTACAGAAACATAATGCATGCCGCGAAGATATTTCACATTTTTGAAAAATAATCTGTTATCTTAATTGGATGATTAGCCGCAAATTAAGTCCTCCCATGCAGCTTGCCCTTCTATTCCTCCTTTTCGGCATTACCTGGATAATCATTACTGATAAGGTTTCACTGGCCCTGGCCAACAAAAGCTTTTCGTTTCTTTCTGATCTTCAGATGTACAAGGGTGTAATTTTTATGGCCCTGTCCTCCTTTTTTATCTATTTTGTCAGTAAGCGGATCTTCGTCCGCAAGCAGGTGTTACAGCGTGCATTGACAGATGAGCGGCTGAAGTACAAGAATGATCTGGCCCAGGAAGTGTTTAATGCCCAGGAAACGGAGCGAAAAAAATTAGGAGAAGAACTGCACGATAATATTAATCAGCTGCTTGGTGTTGTGAAATTATATATAGAACATGCACAGGTAAATCCTGCTGCAAAAGACGTGATGCTGAAAAAAAGTTCTGCCTATTTGCTGGAGGTGATCAATGAGATCCGGGCACTTTCCAGGTCGCTGGTTTCACCAACACTGAAAGATATCGGACTCATGGAGTCTATTAACGAAATGATCGAAAGTATCTGGGAAATAAAAAAGATCCGGATAGAGGTAAAAAATACTGATTTTGCTGAAGAATCGCTCAGTGATACTAAAAAGTTAATGGTGTACCGGATTACTCAGGAGCTGCTAAACAATGTTTTGAAACATTCCCATGCAGAATATGTAGCTATTGAACTGAAACATCTGGGATCTTCTATTAAGCTGACTATTGAAGACGATGGTATCGGCTTCGATATGGCAAATACAAAACCGGGGTTAGGGCTTAAAAATATCCGTCACCGGCTGGAGTTGATCAATGGAAACATGAATGTTCAATCCTCACCGGGAAATGGGTGCAGGCTGGAAGCTCAGTTTGAGGTATGATCTTACATAATAAGGGCCACTTGAAGCGGCCCTTATTAAATTTGTTGTAAAAAGATCAGTTATTATCTATCAGATCAATTTCACATTTACAGCGTTAAGACCTTTCTTGCCGTTCTGCACGTCAAATTCAACACGATCATTTTCTTTGATCTCGTCAATCAGTCCGCTTACATGTACAAATGTTTCCTTGTTGGAATCATCGTGTTTGATAAAACCGAAACCTTTTTCACCATTGAAAAACTTAACGGTTCCCTGGATTTTGTTGTCCATCATTAATTGTATTAGGTATTAAAATAATTGGCGAATATACTGATTTTATTTGACTTTCATGAAAAGAAGATGAGCAGGATGCGGAATATAGATCTTCTGACCTGACTCTTTTATCAGACCTGTCCGCCTGTCTCTCTTGAAAACACTGATAAAACCAGAATTCATATTTCCTGCAAATAAATAATTGCCTGACGGGTCAATTGTAAAATCCCTGGGATGTTCCCCACCGCTCGGTTGAAGACCGATCATATCCAGTTTGCCGGATACACTGTCTACCGAAAATGCAGAAATGGTATTGGACCCACCTCTATTGGATGCATACAGAAATTTTCCGTCTTTGGACAGGTGGATGGCAGCACTGCCTATTTCACCTGTATAACCGGCAGGATGGGAGCTGATATTCTGAAGCAGCGTAAATTTCCCATCTTTGTAGTTATAGGCCGAAATGTACCCTGAAAGTTCTTCGATTAAATATGCAAAGGGTTTATCAGGGTTGAACACGATATGCCTGGGTCCACTCTTAGGTTTAGTGCTGATCTCCATTCCTTTTTCTGAGACTGGTTTTTCTTTAAAGGAATCGAATGGATAAACGACCAGCTTGTCCCCTCCAAGATCTGCCACTGTGAGAAAATGGCCATCGGGAGAGAACACTGCCGAATGAGCGTTTGATTTAGCCTGCGATTCTTTAGGTGTACCCGTGGATTGCAGGGAAATGGTTTGCACAGATGCTCCAAGTGACCCATCCTTCAGAATGGGAAAAACAGAAAAATTTCCTCCGGAATAGTTAGCCACTACTGCCCATTTATTAGAACGATCTATCTCCACATAACAGGGAGCGTCACCGTTAGTCAGTTGTTTACTGATATAATTTAGCTTGCCTTTTTTATCAAAAGAAAAGGAACTTATCGATCCCCGTCCGCTGTCTGTTTCATTTACCGCATATACATACCTGTTGTCAGCGGAGAAGGTCAGAAAGGTAGGATTTTCAGTAAAAATGCTGCTGATAAACCGTGTTTCTCCCGTTACAGAATTAAAGGTATAAACGTAAATGCCTTTACTTTTCTGATCATGCGTATAGGTGCCGGCAAAAAGATAATGGGACTGTGCAAACGTTAGTTGCGCTATGAACAGGAACAACAGCAGTGCAGTAAATTTCATGGTATTCAATTAGGATCATTAAGGTACGATCAATTTTAATTTTCCTGCCATGATTTCCGCATCTACATGGTTCACT
Organism: Chitinophagaceae bacterium; assembly: GCA_043753245.1. GTDB lineage: Bacteria > Bacteroidota > Bacteroidia > Chitinophagales > Chitinophagaceae > Flavitalea. Next base: position 1,061 of record JAYUXA010000141.1, on the reverse strand, counting down.
TTCCCCAGGTATTCCCCATCAACCTGGAAATGCACCTTTCGGGTGGTGTGAATAGTAACGGATGTTGCTGGAAATACTTTAATTTTCGAAGGATCGAATGGACGAAATTTAAACCACATCTTAAACAATTCAGAGAAAGCAAGTTTTCGCATGATCACCACTTCAAAATGGCCGTCAAAAATATTTCCTTCGGGATTAATACGAGCCCCGGTACCATATTTGGAAGCATTCGCCAGAACGACCATTTCTGCACGGTGATTTACCTCCACATCTCCTACTTTAATGTGTACATTCATAGAGGATCTTTTCCAGAGTGTTTTGAACACCACTTTTGCGTATCCAAGCTTGCCCCTGATTTTACCTTCTTCAAAATGCTTGATCAGTTTTGCATTTAACCCGATATCACTGAGGTGCAGGCAAATTTCTTTCTGGTTGATTTTTATGACATCCGCATTTTTAATGGATCCTTTTACTACAATGTCCAGGGCCTCCTTTGCCGAATCCGGAATACCCAGTTCCGTTGCCATTCCATTGGCCGAACCTCCGGGGAGGATACCTAATGCAACCGCGGAACCCAGTACCAGTTTAGCCACCAGCGATACTGTTCCGTCTCCACCAACAGCAACCACTTTCGAAGGCCTGGAATTTTCTATGGATTGCCGGATCGCCTCATGGTCATTTTTTCCGGTAAGACGAAAGATTTCTATGTTCAGATCCGTGTTTTCGAAATATTCCCTGATCAACAATTCCCAATCTACCCGCCCTTCACCAGACCCGGGATTGATAACAAACAATATCTTTAAAGAATCGTTATCGGGCATAAGTATTTTTTTAATTCGCCAATATATGGATCAATCCGGCATTACCAGCAATAAATATTCCACTCCTTTTCTTAAGAAAGTTAAGAATAAAGTATTCAGATGGATGCGTCTGACCAATAGGCCTGTGGTCAAGGTGTACAATGGTTATGGATCGGAAAAAGAACTGGTGGTATTTGGTCATGTACTTTCGTTAAGTCCGCTGCCGCGTAAAAAATTCCGGAAAAATATCTGGACAAATAC
>JAYUXA010000140.1:0-3586 GCA_043753245.1 Chitinophagaceae bacterium | reverse complement strand
GATTGCCAACTCTGTGGCCTTCGCTACACTGGACGAAGTAGCTTCATTAAAATTTTTTTCGATCAATGCATAAGGGGTATCCAGGAGCGTATTTAAATGTGCAGTGGTGCCGCCGGTAGTTCCATATCCAAGATTGTTCGATTCGAACAATATACATTTTTTACCTGCTTCCTGCAGCAACAGAGCGGTAGACACACCTGTAATGCCGCCACCAACGATAGCCACGTCAAACACTTCTTCCGGTTTAAAAATAGAAATACTTTTGTATTCTTCCACTGTTGCCTGCCAAAGGCTCGGATTAAATCCATCTCTGTTAATCATAATAGCAGATAGACATAAATATTATGCCGCTCCTATTTGGGTAGGCACCGCTCCAGGAGCGTAGATGAAGGAATGGTTGACCCTGGAAAGATTATCTATGCTTAAAATTATCCTATTGTGTACATTATACTAATATTGTAGTATGGGTATACAACCTCCCGCAAGAAAAAAATGGTGGAAGAATAGCAGTGTATTGCTATTGTATTATTCCTGGCGGGATCCACAAACACCATGGTATTCAAAACTGACTGCCTTTTCCGCGCTGCTTTATATTATTAGTCCTGTAGATATCGTTCCGGATATCGTACCTTTTGCCGGATGGCTTGATGATCTTATTATAGCACCCGTGCTTATTTCGTTTGCTACACGAATGCTGCCTGAGGCAGTTAAACTGGTTGCAGAAAAAAAAGCTCAGGCACGTAAGAAACAGGGAAAACAAATAATCATCAGTATAATAGTCATCCTTCTTTTATTGATTGGTTGGATAGTGTGGCGTAATTACAGTGCTGCCTGATCATTTTCAGGCGTCATCTATTGGCTGCCGGGTATAATTGGTATGCTGATCCTCAAAATCCCTATTGACTATGGTAAACAGCCTAAAATTAAAGAGTACCCTAATTTTCCCCTAACCCCTTAAATTTTAGTTATGCGAAAGACCTTAAGAATCTCCAGTGTGATTCTTGCCCTTATTGTTTTATTAATTGTTTGTGCCGCGATATATGTGAAATCCTTTCTTCCGGATGTTGGGCCGGCCCGAAACATAAAAATAGTATCCACTACCGCAAAAGTGGAGCGCGGAAAATACCTGTCTAATCATGTTACTATTTGTATGGATTGCCATAGTACCCGTGATTGGCAGTATTTTGCAGCGCCCGTTAAGCCCGGCAGTCTTGGGAAAGGAGGAGAGCCTTTTAACCATGATATGGGATTTCCCGGAAGTTTTTATGCTTCCAATATTACACCTGCCGGCATAGGGGATTGGACGGACGGAGAAGTATTCCGGGCTATTACTACCGGTGTGCGCAAAAATGGCCAACCTATATTTCCGGTTATGCCGCATGTTAATTACGGAACCTTAGATCCGGAAGATATTGAATCCATTATCTGCTACCTCCGCACGCTTCCGGCCATTGAAAACAAAATTCCGGTAAGTGAGTATGATTTTCCAATGAATTTTATCATAAATACCATTCCCGCAAAAGCCAGTTTATCCAGGAGGCCGGATACTTCCGATACCCTTGCTTATGGAAAATATATTGTTACCGCAGCTGCCTGCCGGGATTGTCATACGCCTTTTGATCAAGGAGCTTACAACACCTCTCTTTATTTTGCCGGTGGCAGGGTATTTAATCTTCCATCCGGAGCAGTCACCACCGTTAATTTAACTCCCGACCCGGAGACCGGCACCGGAAGCTGGTCGAAAGAATTCTTTATAGACAAATTCCGGAAGTACAGGAACGAAACAGATTCTCACCGTAAGATTAATATAAAAACAGATTTCTCCACTATTATGCCCTGGTCGATGTATGCAGGCATGACCGATCTGGATCTTGCGGCAATTTATTCTTACCTGCATTCGCTGGCACCTATTAAAAATGCAAACGTCAAATTTTTGCCAAACAAACTCCAGTGATGAGAAAGAGTAACAGCCATCGGCGATCCCTCCCGGAATAAGTAAGGAACGCATGGGGATAATGTTAACTGCACAGACCAGCACACTGCATACGTGGCTGCCGGGCAGTTTCTTAAGATCTATCCTTTTGAAAGAAAATTACCTGCCAACCGCATTCCCTGTTCGTCCATCAACACTTTTTCCATCACTTTCTGAAGGCCTTTGGGCATGATGTTTTTTTCTTCCGGAGTAAGCGTCTTTATGATCTCAAAAAATTCATCCTCGTCGTTGTAATAACCAAAATATAATTCGTACCGGTCGTTAGAATGTAATCTCACTGCGATCTCCTTGTCTTCTTCATAAATATGCATGGTAATAACAGACCATTGTTCATTGTCTTCGAATTCAAAGCGAACTTCTACCACATCCTTGTTAATGACCTCAGTGACCAGTTTTTCAATCAGTTCTCCTGAGTGGTTCTTAACCAATTCTTCATACGTCATATAATTCTTGAAATTTGTTAAAGGTATATGATTGTGGTGTTGATACCTGAAATCTCCTTTCTGGTGTGTGTATGGATCCCTTACCAACACCGCATTGATCTGCTCTGCAGTACCTGCTTCCTGCGAAAAGAAGTTCGTTAGGTGACCGATATACAATTACGGCAACGCAGCTGCGATGACCAAAATAACATATTCTGTTAATCTGATGCGATGGATCAGATAAATAGGATAGCTTCCATCCAACAATCCGGGCATTTCGTTTGTATTATAATTAGAAATATTCTTTATGAAATTTAGTGTCTTCTGTTTTTTGCTTTTTGCAGTTTCTTTTTCGGCTAATGCCCAGCATTCTATGTGGCATCATAAATCTGATAAAGAAAAAATGGCTAAGAATCCTCCGTCCATTATCCGGACGCTGGGCGCCAGCTTTCAGAAATTTGACGGGCTCAGCGGCCGTTTGACAGGATTGCCTCAATATCAGGAGTTGAAAAAGTCTACAGCTACAATTGGCCTGGGATGGTTGCACGAAATGAACCGGGTGGTATCCGATGCAGGAATAACCTTAGGCAGCAGCATGAGTGGCGATCGCGATAAAAAAAGCAGTACCGTTCGGTACATCGGCTTTAATGCTAATCTGGGATACGATGTATTAAAGAGCGAAAAGATCACTCTTTATCCACTCCTGGGTCTGGGTTATCAGGGATATCAGGCCGTTTTTTATAAAGACAATTCCGGGATTAATTTTAATGATGTTCTCACGTCCCCTGCGGTGCAGAATGCCATTACTCCTGTCCGGTTCACCAATAAGTTTTTAGTATACCGGGCTGGGGCAGGAGTATTGTTCAAGTCTCCAAAATGCCCGTCTGGTTCCATTGGATTACAGGCTGGTTATACTGGTAGTTTTAAAAAAAGAGCTTGGAGAAGTAATGAAGGACAAGCACTCCGCAATGCGCCGGAAGACCAGATCAGCCAATTTTACGTTAGTTTGGTTCTGGCCAGTAATTCTTGGATGCGTCGCAGATAGTTAATAGCCGGTAGTACAACTGTCGGGGCCTCCGGGAATCAACAGGTTAAGAGATTCAGGAGGTTCCGATAGCTTTATCAGGCCGGGGGTATTTCTTTAAATCCTCTTTTTTTGTTTTCTATTTTT
>JAYUXA010000139.1:0-16514 GCA_043753245.1 Chitinophagaceae bacterium | reverse complement strand
ACGCATTTATACTGGTTTTTTGAGTCAATGGAAAAAAACGGATACTTTAAGCCTGAATGACGCAAAAGATTACAGTAATCGCCTAGAACGGTCATATGACCTGCAAGGAGAACGTTACTCTATTGAATCGGGCAATGAATTTCTCGCCGTGCTAATTATAATCATGATCGTTGTGACCTTCCTTGCACTGGCATTACTTTCCAATGTACTCAGGGATATTATAAGCAATACTGTGCCGTTGGATATTGAAACAGGTTACCGGAGAAATATGATGCGTGCTGCAACAGGAAGTAATGAAAGTACTATAAGCGCATTGCCACCCTACTCTTTATCCCGTACACAGCTTGCTATATGGATCACTATCATCGGATGCGTGTACACTTATGCTGTGTTCTGGGATGATTTGCCGTTGACGGAAATCAACAGCACAGCGTTGTTATTGATGGGTATTGCCGGTGGTACGTTTACCGCAGGAGCTATCCTCGATACAACCGAAATAGAACAGAGAATCCCAAGGCACCAAGATTTATATAGAAAGGGCAATTTTTTCAAAGACATACTGAGTGATAAAAACGGCATCTCTATTCATAGGTTCCAGAATGTGATATGGACGGTAATTGCCATCTTCGTTTATTTTTATAAATATTCCAATCCGGCCGAAGGACAAGCTCCGGGCTTGCCAAAACTCGACCAGACCCTGCTCGCGCTCACAGGTATCAGTAGCGCTACTTATCTTATCCTGAAAGCCAGAGAGAATGTAGGGCAGAAAAAACCTATCATTTTGAACATTAGTTTATTACTCGACGGGTTGGCGGAGAAAGATGCAATTATGTCGACCGACAAAGGTTTAAGTGATGCGAACATCGATGTGATCGACAGCAATGGCGATATAGCGCATGCAAAACCTGATCCTGCCGATCCAAAAACAAAATTTATTGCCGCAGTAGAACCCGAAAAATCATTCAAGATCGAAGTCAAATGGCAGGGAACCGTTGGTGTTACACAACTCTCCCTGGTAGGTTCATATGAAGACACGATCAAGGAAGGTGAATCGAAAGACATCACTATACAATTGAAAAAATCATAAACTAAATAAGCGCTTAAATTTTTAATCTTATGCCTTTGCCACAGGAAATACTTACGGAAGCGAAAAAATTCAAAGAGAAATTTAAATATACATCCGATCCATCGGTTGTAAGAAATCCGGACGGATCTCTCAACTACAATGATGATAAAATGGATTGCTCGGAGTTTTTCCTTTCTTCGGTGAGGAACATAAGCTCAGGACTCTATAATAAGCTGATAAAGAAATTACCCGGTAATAAAGAAGGAGGAAATACAAAGACCATACAAAAAGGAATAAAAGAGATCGAAGGGATCAGTGATCTTACCGATTTGAAACAAGACAATCCCGCGGTCGGTGACTGGATACTCTGGAAAGATCATATTGAATTGATCCAGGAAGTGACGGCTGCCGGGCGCTATATTACCCTTGGTGCTAACGGTGCTACCGGTGGTTCAGTACCGAAGAATATCGATTGCAAGAATTTCGACAGCGTAAAAAGAATTGCAGCCAATTTCCTCGGTATCTGGACACCACGGTTGAGTAATGATCTCAATCCAAGCCTGCTCAGTCGTATCGAAATGCTGGAGAACGCATTGCTTTCTTCGAATGCTTTTAAGAATACCAGTAATTTTTTATTCGAAGATGCTACTGCCATCGACCTGTCCTTTGCACCTGCACCACCTATCGATGACCTGCAAACGCCGGTACATCTTCGTACCAATAATCCGGGAGCGACGTTGACGGCTACGCCACCCAACGGCCAGGCATTTCCCTTGTTTGAAGGAGAAGGCATGCCATTCAATACCAGTGATGAGGCCAATATTAAAATCGGGAATATCACTCGTGTCATCGATTTTTTAAAAGTGAGCAAGGCTGCGCATAAGCGTTATACACCCACGGGTAATGCTACTTTTTGTAATATCTACGCCTATGATCTCAGCTATCTGATGGGTTTTGACATCGGTAAATATTATATCCCGAGAGTATGGTGGACCGACCAAGCAGTAACGAATATCAACAACGGGATCCCTCAGGTACCCGCATATGGTACTACACTTCGCGAAATGTCGGCCAATGATCTTCATCAATGGTTCGATGTGTTTGGCGGTAATTTTGGCTGGCTCAAAGAAAATGATCCAAATGCATTGCAGGAGTTTGTCAATACAACCGGAGATATCGCCATCATCGTTGGTAAGAAGCCGGGTGGACATGGCCATATTACCATCGTGGTGCCGGAACAATCAGCTGTGCCCGCCGGTGTGTTCAGTGCTGTGAGCAATGCTGCAGGCAAGGTGACCAACCCACTGCAATCACAGGCAGGGGCGCGTAACTTTGAATATGGCAATGCTACAATCAGTGGTAGTCCGTGGTTCCTGGCAGGTGGACATATTTCAGCGATGTACATCTTCAATAAGCTCTGATGTCATTTAAACTTTTTTCCATGAAACCTGTACGCCTCGTTCTGTTTTGCGGATTGCTGATACTGCTATTGGCATCCTGCAAAACGTTGCCGCCTTCTATCATGCTGGACAACTCTACCGATCCGGCTTATTGGTATACATCCGCATTAAAAATCAAAGCATTTAATACAAGTGTAACTGTTAGGCCTTCGGTCGGGGATACCATCAGTGCTAATGCAAAAGACAGTATCGGGGAGCATTTTGTATACAGGGGAAGGATACGTCAGATAGTGTCAACTGATTTTGTTAGCCAGGGAGCGACGGTTGCAACTCCGATCAGCAATGAATATCAAATTACAAATTTAGCAGGCACTATATGCAGTGATTGCTTTAGCACGGAAATGATTTACCGCCGCAAGCTTTATTACGGAGATGTGATCTATCTGATAACAGGCGATCATTTTCAGGTTGGCCCTTCACAATTCTTTCCCGATCAAAATACATTCAGGATACCGATAAGACATACCACCGAAAATGCAAACAGCCTGAAAGATTACGAAAAGTCATTTTTAAACCTGGTGATGACCACGCATGTTTCAATGGTACCTAACGACTATGGAGCGACTTATAATCCGGCAACCATTCCGAATAATAAAATAACCCAATTGATCAATGCTTATACGACGAACCGGGAGAAGATATGGAACGCATTGATGGAAAATATTTATTACCAGTATTCCGATAATACAGGTTATTCGATTGTTGTCGACATTGAAAAAATCAATCCTTTGTTAACTACGGATATTGCTCCTGCCACTTACCGGTATAACTACATGGAAATTATTTCGAGGCCGAAGGTTTTACAGGATGAGATACAATCGCTGCTTTCAAGATCGACTACCGGTTTGCCTCCCCACCTGACCAATAAAAACTATTACTCCGCCTCGTCAGTTCCTACCGTTTTTTATTTATCATCCGTTGAATTGAACGGAGTGAAACTAACTGCGCAGGAAATAGAAAATAAGACATGGAACGTAGAAGACTGGAAAGAAAGCAGGATAGGTTACCTGATAAAATACGATGGTAGTTTCGAGATACCTATCAGCCGCCTGTTGCTGAAAAAACAAGCCACCAGCAATGCCGGTAATTATAAACTGATCCTAAATCCCGCCCAGGCTAATAAATCATTGAGCAGTCCGATCGTATATCTGCGTGGACCAGATAGTGCGAATAAAGGGAGCCGTTATAAGATGCCTGATAAAGCGACATGGCTTTTTCAGACCGTCATCTATATTTCCAGCAGCGACCTGCGAAATATCACCACAGGCATGCTCCGGAAAAAAACATTGCGAAAATATTTCCATCTAAAATAGTAGCCTTATGGTATCAGTACAGCTCTGGAACTTTCATCTTTTTCTTGCGCCGGGTGTAAAGACAATTCTTGGTAATGGAGAGATCAGTATGGTGTTGAATGCCGGCGGGAACGAACTGGATATAGCAGTGGAATCCAGCAATGCGGTCTGGAACATCAAACTTCAATGTAAGCTGCAGGTAAAGACCGGTAAGTTCAACGAGCTGCAGTTACTAAAATTATTGCAGAGTGACATTACCAATTTTTCCATTAAGGGGATCAACGCGCCGATCAAGTATCATTTAGAACTGGTCAATGGCCGGCTGCTTGTGATCAGTGATCAAAAGCCAAACGAGATCTTTAATCTTTTGCCTGGCTCGCCTTCCGAAACGCTCCGGCAGCATATACTACCCAGCGGAATCGATAAGAACAGTCTTACCCTGATGACCGCGCTGGGATTTGATATTACCGATGGGTTTTCTGTATTGTTCTATATCGTACAAAACCCAGGTCTCAATAACGTTACCGTTAATGAAGACCTGATATCATCATTCGCTACTATTTTTTCGCACGACATCGAACAAAGACTGGCGGCAACAAGCCTGGCACTGCGGGAAAATAATTCGAATGGATTTCTGCAGATCAATTTCGAACCTTCTAATACAGCAAAGGGTAGTTTCTTCTACATCAATCCTTATATATATGATGTTGCGCTCGATACCAATAATCTCAGTGCCTACCAATATGCACTGGTCAATGGTTCACTGCAATACGATTACCTGCTGAATAGCTGGTACTGGACCAATGGACATGTGTTGCTTCTTAATTACTCCGATCAAAACAGTAACCCGCTGGTTATATCGCTTACAAGGCAGCTCAAAGAGAATAGCCAAACGAGGATTCAGTTCAAACGATTTAAAATTGAATACAGGCACGGTAATAGAAATGTCGATGATGTAAACAACCAGGATGATTTCCAAAACCTGACACCTGGCCTGGTACTCGAACAGGAAAAAAAAGAAGATGTATACCCCGTGATTTCAATCAGGCCCCGTTCTATCGATAACGATCTTAAGAATAAACAGCTTTATAACATTAAGCATACGGAAGATGAAGTGCTTAATATATTGAACCGGCCCTATTGGATGGCTGCCGATGGCCGTGTGAAAATCGCCGATGTTTCTCCGGCCGAATTTTATGGACTTGTCAAAGGCACGATCTACAAACCTGTTCATCCTTCGGCAGATGTGAATGTGTCGATCCAATCCGAATCGATCAAAGGTTTTGATAACCTGTCTATTTATCATGCTACGCATCTCGAATTTCAATTCTCTGAAATCGAATTGCACAACCTGGTAGAAGAAAAAGAATCATTTGAAGGAGCTAGTCCGGCGACGTTTACCCGCAACTTCACCAAGACAATCAAAACCGATGCTGACAGGATCAGGGTACCGGCTTCCAATTATAAGATCGCTGCAGCTAATGTTATCGATCCGAAAGCGGGCAACACGACGATCACTAAAATATCAGCAGGAGTAGGTGAGTGGATCAATACCTTACAGGATGACCTGCATGCGTTCGAAGCAGATAACAAGGACATCATACATGAAAGTGGTTTCCGTCGCAATAAAAGCCTTTTGGAAAAATCAGTGCCTAAAGAATTTTTCAGCAAGGCCCCTCACCGAAGCAACAATTTTGCCGATACGATTCCTATTAACCTCAACCTGGTACATGATGATAAGGCCGCTTCCTTTGCGCATGGTACAACATCCGGAAATTCGGATCCTTTCAGCAACCTGAGTAAAACAAAATCGAATAAAGATCATCTCGAAGCATTGCAAGAACTGCAGGATCTTCCAATAGAGAAGATCCTGCAATTGTTGCGAAAGACAAAACGCTACTGGAACCAGGCTTCTACTTATGCCACACAGCTCAATAATAAAAAGGCGAAGGCTTTTCAAACAGTCAAGTATTATTTACAAAAAGGTCCTTCGGCGTTATTGTCTTCAACTTTCGATGAAAAGGAAATATTCAATATCCGGCAGGAGTTGAAACAGTTCACCCAGAAACCCAAAGAACTGATCAATGAATTGCAATTGATGGTATCGGGCAACCTGAATAGCATCAATGGTCTTGGTTCACGCGTCAAGCTGGTGCGCAACAAGATCATGAATTGGAAAGAGGCGGATTTAAAGAAGGCCTGGGAAATGAAATGGGAGGAAGCGGTAAAGCGACCTGCTGACCAGGTCATTGCCGAGTTGCTCAATTATTATTATTATCCGCTCGACCGGAAAGCTACTACCGAAATGGCTAAGTTGAAGCGCCTGCTTGACCAACCTGAGTTGAATGAAGAGGAAAAAAAGATCAAAGCAAAACTGCTGGCGCTGATAGGAGGGGAAACCTCTGTGGAGGAAATGTTTTCGGATATCGAAACGATCATCACCAACGAGATCATCGATCTCGATCCAACAAAAGATGCGGGTATTGAAATTCAAAAACTATTGTCGGATGCATGGTTAGGCGTCGATCAGTATATAGTGCAACTGGAAGAGATGTGGAAGCTGGTATTGCTGAGTGTGGAAGAATTCGAAAAATTGAAACAGGACCTGAAAGTTATTGTCGAATCGAATGACTTCAATACCTGGGAAGGAGCGGAGCCAAGGATAAGAAGATTCTTTTCTTCGGTACTTACCAACTGGACCGCCGTTCGTACCGATGCAAAAAAACTGTGGGATCAGTTCAACGGAGACCGGGTAGAACTCACCAAAGAACTGGCCGATCTTTATTTCAAACTTCATAAAGATTTTCTTACAAAACTCGATAAGTTTCGTTCGAAATACGGACCTTATTACAATCCTCTTTCCTATAAAAAGATAATTGAAGATATAGCGAAGCAGGTGGCCAGCGACGAGATCAATTTTATCAGGGCTGCTTTCAAGGAACGGGTGCTCGGCGTGATCGAGGATCAGCTGATCGCGATATTGAGCAAGGAAATATCCTCGTATGAAGAAGATATCGTTCACCTTGCCAGGCTGGTGAATACCTGGACCAAAGATTTGCAACAGGCCAACCAGCATTTGGAAAATGTAATCAAAGCTACCAAACAAGACGCCGCCGCCAGGCTGAAAGCATTAAGGCATCAATACAATGCGGGATACCTGGCGCTACAGGAAACGATCGCTTCTATGACAGATACGGTGCTTGAAGAGACTGATGCGCAGATCGAAAAATTTATCAATGAAAACTGGGAAACCTTTGAAGATATTCAACGCCTGGTGGTGAAGATCAGAAAGGCTGATTCAGTGTTGAACAAACTTGTCAAAGATTTCAATGAGCTGGACGGAAAGTTTGAAGACATTTTGGATAAACTTAAAGATCCGGCTACAGCAAGGGAGTTCATCATCGACTACCTGCTGAAAAAATACAATCTCAATATCAATATCGAAGATCTCAGGATCGATCCGCCTGAATATGTAGTGTATGGAAAAAATGTAGCGTACAACGTGGACCCTTCTATTGTAAATACCTACAACGCGGTGGTGGAAAAATTATTTGCCAGTAAGTTTACGCTTAGTTCATTTGGCAAAGGAAAAAAATGGAACATGGTGAAAGGTGAGTCGGCCGTATTCATTATCAAACTGGGAAATCATTTAACGATAAAGGAGATCATAGAAGATATAGAGAAGAATAATCTCAAAGCTGGGGGGAAAAGTCCTTTTGGCTGGGATGATGTTTCAAGAAAAGAATTCTTCGATAAAGATCTTAACAGGCTGTCTGAATTAAATACGAAACTATGGCGGGGTATTTTTATTGTAAATCCGCTTGCAGATATTTCGAAAGATGAATTCCTGAATACATTACTGGGTATGTCGCATTTCAGAATGCCTTTTGCAGCGATAGGTGGTAAGGGATTGGATACGGATCTGAATGATCTGAATGTGTATGCAAGGATCAGGGATCAAAAAACAGTAGCAGAAGCCAAAGAGAAGAAGGATGTCAATTTCACCGTGATAAGTTTTGATGCAACGATCAAAAATACAAAGCTTGTTGAAGGTACCGTCGTTACCCAGCTCGATATCCGGAAAATTCTTGGTAAAGAGTATGAGGAAGATAAGGTTCCCCAGGTGGAGATCACCGGCACCATACCACCACAAAAACCCGGAGAAGATGCACCGGGATTTGAGTTTGCAGCGAAGTTGAAACACCCCCTTCGGGTGGATATGAATTTTGCTTTTTTCAAAGAGATCAATATCAGCAGGATCAGGGCAGCAAACAAACAGAATAAATGTTATCTCGAGATAGATGCTACCGTGTCGTTTAAAAGTTTCATGGAATCTGCAGGTCTTGAAAATGTATCGCTGAAAAATTTCCGCATCGAAATTCCGGTGATACCCGGAGGATCAAGTATGAAACTCGGTGTGCCGCGGGCTTTGAATTTCGATCTCGATGCCATCGAGTTTTTATTGAAAGATCCAAAGCCGTTGTCGTTGCTTGCTATGGAACTATTACCCAAGGGTATTGGCTTTCTTAAAGATTATAAAAAAGTATCCGATCCGCAGAGAGGAGAGAAGGATTTTCCGGGATATATCTGGTTGATGAACCCACCGGAGGACAAGGGTCAGGTTGCTTATGTAAAACTCGATATCGATTTTGGAAATCTTACTTCGCTGGGTAGTACGGACGGGCAATCGCTGAAATTGTCGGGGGTAATGGGTTATACCGTGAAAGGCGGACAAACAGAAAATAAAATTCATTTCGGGATCAATGGGGGACAGTTCACGAATATCGATATCAACCTTTTCCGCTTTATCGAATTGAAGATCCGTGAACTTGCCATTGTCAACGACGTCACTCTGAACGATGGTTCAAAAGCTTCTGTGATCTATGCGAAAGAAGCAGAATTAAAATTATTGAACTGGTCGGTGTTGGGAGAGAATGGAAAAGCCAATTTCATGCTGATGAATGAAAGTGCGGGAGCGAACCGGAAAGGCTTCTATTTTCTTTATAAAAATGATAAGCCTGATCCTGATGGTGTATTGAAAATTTTCTGGATACTAATCTCGAGAGGAATATGGATGCAATCGGATAAGCTGACGGCATTACTCTCCCTTTCCAATCTCGAGGCCGACCCGCGTGAGAATGTGAAAGATATTCCTGAAGCTAGTAAAATAGAGGTTGATCCTGTTAATGAATTCAAACAGCTCGCCTTTACCGATGATAACAACTGGATGCTGGGAGCTTCTTTTGCTATCGGTGACATATTCGATCGTTGTGCTTTTATCCTGCACGATAAACATTACTATGGTATCATGATGGCCTCAAAGCAGGAATGGTTCAAAGCATTGTTTCAAACGGATAAGATCGCGCTGGCTTATATCCCCGGAAGGACCAAAAAAGAAGACCGGTTCCGCATCGAAATGCCATTGCCCTTTCTCAATTTCTTCGGAACGCTTAAATCAGGGTTGTTTGCACTGGAGATTGGTGTCAACAAAGATTTTCTCTTTGATCTTGGCTATCCATGGCGTGTGGGCAACCGTTATGAATGGCCGCGTGCCTTCAGTTCCATACAGGGTATCTACGAACTGAAGTTTGGTGTGTACTTTGAAAAAAGAACCGAGTATACTCCGGAGAACAACAATATTGTCACTATCGGTGCAGGTATCGGCCTTTATTATGGATATCATGTAGGCGGCCGTACACCCATCGCATGGGCAGAAGCCGGAATAGGTTTGTTCATTATTCTCGCCGGGCAGGCAAAGTTCCTGATGAAAAAAGAACTAACCTCTCCATTTAGTTTACTCAACGCTTCATTAGTAGAGATTACTGTGACAGGCGTGATTGGTATCTATGCCTATGCCGAAGGTGGTGTCAACTATTGGGTGATATCCGCTTCGTTCAGGGCCGAAATACAGGCGGCTATAAGTGGTACATTGATTTATCGTCCGCATGGTGACAGTGCACTTTTTTATGAAGCGATGCTGAGTGCCAGGTTCTCTGCTTCTGCAAGAATTAAACTGGGTTTTGTACGTGTAACGGTCTCCATTTCCGGCTCAGTTAGTTTGCATGTTGGTGGTAAAATAGCATTAAATTAAAAACACTCGTGATGAAAAAGAATATATACCTGCATCTTGATCTTTTTTCTCCTACTGTATATACCAAATCGCCAGGTGATGCCTCTCCGCCACCGGTGTTCATGATCGTACAACCTTATATTTTTGGCGATGCGGCACTGGATTGTCCCGATCTGATGGCTTATATAAAAGATATCGGCCAAAACCTGCCTGCTGATTACCGTTATATTATCATGGACGAAAATTTCGAGCATGCTTTTGGCGAATCATATCCTGTTCCCTTCCCATTCAATGCAATATTGTCGTCTGACGGGCAGCGGATCAACAGTATGCAAAATGAAATGGGATATGTATTTACCACATTCAAAGACCAGGTGACCTGGATGATAAATACAATGAGTTCGGTATCGATAACGGTAGAAGAATATGTGACCCGCAGCTTCCTCCCTTTTAGCGATAAAGACAAAGAAGCATGGTGGAACGATTTGCTGGCGATCCTCACTAATTATATTATAAAGAAAGATAACAATTTTGTGAGCCGGATGATCGGGGATACAACTATCCCGGTATTCGCCGATGCAATGCTTCAGCACAAGGCGGACCCTTCAGGGATATCCTTACTCGATCTGCTTGGTATGTTGGAGAAAAAACGTTTACAAAAGACAGATGCCGATGCGGCTATTGTCATCAAACCATCGCATAAAGAGAATTCCTTCAAAAATTATGCGGCGGCTCTCCAGCTTATCCATAATGATAATGATCGTCGGCAATTGCAGAATGTATTATCACTTTCATCTGTTACATTGACGAAGCTACATCTGGAAACGTTGAAAAATAATGCGACAGAAGATCAGCTGCGCAGTTTGTTTGGTGATTTTAAAGGATATCTTCGATCGCTGGTATTCTATTTTAATAATGTATTCGATAAAACAGAAGCGGGTTCTGCAGGCACCGACCAAAAAAAGGAAGCCCTTGTCAATGCCCTGCATAATTATTTCTATTTTGGCGAAAGAACACGTATACCCGCATTAACCAATGCAAGCTTCCATATTCTTCCTCTTACCGATGCAGATGCACAGGAAGATCTTCCATTAGTGACCACACCTGTTATTTCATTGTCGGGGCAGGTGATCAATTTATCAAAAGCTGGCGCGCTGACGATTCGTTCACTGAATGAAGCGGGCAACGATCCGAATACACAGGTGACTGTTGGCTCTGCGATGTTTGCCGATCATTTGAAACTGATTCAACTCAATGCAACAGACAATAACAGTAATAGCTTTGAACGGTCGTTGTCTTACGTGCAGCGGCCGCAGGATGAAGACTGGAACGGCTTGTTGAGAACCCTGAATGAAAATCTCGTTCTCACTCCCGCGCAGCGTTCCCAGATCTTCGACGAGATCAAATCTGGCTATAACAATATAGGCAAAGCTTCTTACCTGCCTTCCAATTCATTGTCGAATAAATCAGAACTATATCAGCAACTGGGAGCCGAAGAATTACGGTTCTTTTCATTGCCTTCTTATATTCTAGATGGACTGGAAGAAGCGGGAAGAGTGAATTATTCTGATTCATTTGCACAAAAGAACCCTGCGCGTTCAGCGATCAATTATCCCAATGAACTGTCTAACTATTCGATCACCGAGATCAGAGACAAGGCAACAACGAATACAATTAATGATTACCTGAAACAGTTTATTCCTGCGCTGTTGTTTAAGATCTCAGCGGTACAACTTCAGTTGCCGCAGAAAGAAAAAGAAACGAGTGATGATTTCGCTTATAAGTTATCGCTAAAAGCTTCCGGTGATGGCGCCACAGGAAATTTCGAGCAGGAACTGATCGATTACCTGTTTGATCCGCAGTTTGGTCCCTTTCTGCATGCTGGTGATTTCAATATTGCGTTGCTGGCAGATGGAAAAATCATACCGGAGGATATCAGGCCATTGAGTGGCGCAAAAAAAGACAGCGATGAATTGCTGGAACTGTACATCACGGCAAAAAAAGGAAAGATCACTAAAGAGCAATATGATCTGCTTATTTATCCAAAAGATAAGGACAGGTTCTGGCAGGCCGGGAACGCATTTTACCTGAATGGTTTTTTGTTTCCACACACTGACCCTGTCATGGCCCCCCTGTTCATTCAAAATACCTACTTCAATTTCAAATATCATCATTCACTAAATGGACTGAATACCTATGTGCGACTGAAACTGAAACCATCTGCAGGATTTAAAGAATCGCAACTGGCAGGAGTGGAAACACATGGTATGCAACCCGTGCTCGATGATCATCTCAACTTCAATAAATTCAGACTTGCCTTAAAGAATGGTACGGCGGATATGATCGCGGTAAATAAATCAGATGCTCTCCGGCCCGTATTCGAATACCTGGAAACTTCCGTCGATGGAAAACCATCGCATAACTGGTCAGGCATCTATAAGTTGCTGCATCGTTTTTCAGAGGAACTAGGCTCGAAGGGATTTGGTAAATCGGCTATTCCACCCGAGTATGAAACCGAATGGAACCGATACCTGCTCTACAGGAAATGCGGTACCCTCTACGTGCTGAAGGGAAAACCTGAAAACCAGTATGCGTTACGGTTAGATACGCAGGATTCTGCTCCGCTGTTATTAGGTAACAGCGGAAACGTAGCCAACCTTGCACTTTTAAATATAAAAGATAAAGCAGCTGGCGATAAGATAGTTAATATCGTTGCATTGACCTGCGATTACAACCGGGCAACGAAAAAGATCAGGCTGAAACTCAACAAAGAGTATTTTACAATAATTGCGGGACAAAGTGCGGATAAAAGCAGGTACCGTCCCGTTTACGAAGCTATGCTGGAGTTGATCCAGAGTGAGCAGACGCAGTTGATAGTAGAAGGATGGAAGTTTGATAATACGTTGTTCGATCTTCCGCTGGAACAAGCCGTGCATCCCGAACTGGCCAATGAAATTCCAAGTCATTCCAAATATCTCAGACGTGTCGGACCCGATGTATCTATACCGATCACTTCTTTTATTGCAGACATAAAAGCTAAATTCGATAAGGACGATATCAAACAATTTGAACAGGCAGTAACAGGTTTTACAGGAATCGTATCGGCCGATATCGATTGTCCGAAGAGCCTTGAATCGGCAGAGTTTCTCCGTGTGCGTCTCAATATATTCCGAAAAAAAGATAACAGCGTTGCCGCAGGCTTTAATGGCGCTGTTGCAAGTGACGATATTATACCAGAAACATGGGACAGTTTTAAATCTTCGACTCCCTCAGTTGAATACAAGGTGCAATTGCAAACTTCCATGAGTGACCAGGCCAGGGGACAATTATCACGAATCATTACACCTACTGTCACGATACCGGGCGCAGGAATATTACCGATCGGTGGCGACCTCTTTTATTCCAGTGCATTCATTACGGTAGAGAATCCTGCAGTACAGGCCGACAAAGATCTTTACGGTAGTCTGAGCCTGGTGCTGGGTGAAAATATTTCTTTCACAGCATTCAATTATTCGGTCACTGACCCGGTGCCTGCCGGAAAAATAAAAAAGTATGCCGACCTGTTCTATATCCCCTATGCGGTGATGCCTTTAAAAACAATCGATGAACTTGGTAGTGCAACAGAAAGCTTGCTGTTTGCTCAATACCTGATGAAGATTTTACTGGCACTCGCTTATCCGGTAAAAGCAAAAGAAAACATAGATGCATTGATCGGCAACATTGAGTGGAAAGCTTTGGGAGGATCCCCGGCAGCTACTGATCTTCTGAGGGCAAACCTCGATACGATGATCGCTGCGAGAAAAGCGCTGAACGGAATAATCGCACCGAAGCTTGCGGGCATGGTCACTTATGTGGATGATCGCGATATCGAACCAAAAGAAACGCAGAACGATATGGGTGCGGCCTATAAATTTTTGGTGCAGCTATATCAAACCAAAAATATCGATGCTGAGTTAGAAAAATATTTTCGTTCCTTATTTACAGCCAAACCCGAACTGTTCAATACGGCAAAAGGTTTTGGTGTGGGATTGCTTCAAACTGTTTTTACGGATGGAGGTGTGATCCGTAAACTGGATTTCGGTTCACTGTATTCGATGCAGGTCAATAAAGTGATCAATAGAAAGATAAAAGGCCTGCAAGTAGCTAAAGACCCATTGGTACAGGTTAATAACACTTTTGATTTTACATCTATTTATAAGCTTGATAAAACTGGAGATTACCGTGCCTTTGTAGATATACTGGATGATGAGATGTTTGACAATGAATTCGAGATACTGCCGGATATAAAAAACAATAAAAAAAGCGCGCTGCAACTAAAGAATCATTTACGTGTGGCAGGCGACAAGCCACACAATGTATATGCAGACAGTGATGATGCCGGTGAGAATATCAACCTGGTTCATTATGTAGATGAATGGAAAGACAAGAAGGATCCTGCAGATATAAAACAGTATTACCTGTTGCCATCACGGCGCCCGCCTCAGCGGCCGGTTGAACAGAAGGTGTATCAGAAAGTTTATTACAAAAACTCCGATACAACCGATGTTAAAAACATAACGGCACAAATTGAGAATATACTTTTTGCCGAAACAGATGAAATGCTGAAAGAGAATCACGGAACGGAATATACTACCATAACAGCGAATAGCGCCAGGGAGCGCGTGAATAAATGGACGGCACAGGCAGGTGCAAGCGGTTTAAAAAAAGGATTTGCTAGCGATGCCAGTATCGTTTCGCTTATTCCTGAACATCTTGCATTATGGAAACGCTATGATAAATATGTATCGGTGTATACGTTTTCAATAGAGCCGGATGAGGAAGCTGCAGACCTGAGCGATCCCGGTACTGCTAACCAGGCTCCTTTTAAAGGTTTTGAAAATGATAAGCTAAGGTTGTATTTCAAATTATCTGAAAATTCATCCAGCCAGGACGATCCCAATTCTCTGGTGGCTAAGCGAATAGATGTTGAACAATTTATCGCCTTATATGAAAGTTATAAAAAGAGACTGCGTGGTGAAAATGAAAAACCGACTATCGATATGAGTTCGGTCTTCGATGCAAAAGAACCGGAAAAGAAACTGATCAAAGCGTTGACGGATATACTGGCCCCTTTGCATGCGCAGGGTGCGGCCACGGTCAACAGTGCCTTTTCAGATAATATAGGTGTTGTTAATATCACAGATGACGGTACTAAAAAAGCTTTCCGGGTCAATTTTAACAGAACCAGTGGCAGCAATTTTACATCGCTCCTCGGCGGATTATTTTACAAAGACATCTTCGATAATAAAGGCAAGCCCGCCGCAAGATATTTTTTATCGATCGCTATGCTGGAAGATCCCAGGACACATAATAAGATGCGGATACAGGTGGACCGTAATAGCAGGGATTTCAATCATGACGGAGATCCCGATATAAACCCGCGTTTTGAAATGTTTTCTGAGTTTTCGGAGTGGGCGGATCACGGACATGTGCCGCTCGATTATAATTTCTGGGATGGAGAAGGAGAAGATAATAAACAGCTGGCAGCTGCTTATCCGCCTGATCTTACCCGCGTGAAATTTGAACGTGACGTTGCTGATGCGTATGAAGCAAATCTTAAAACAGAAAAAACGGTGCAAGGTTTTTATGAACGTGCTATGCGACTGAGTGAAGGACGATTCGATCGTACTATGTTGCAGGATGCATTCATGCGGGTTTTAATATCGCATCGCAGTACTACCAACCAGATAATTGAATTGGCAAAAGATCTTACACCGGAGTTTATCGATAATTTCGAAAGAGGTAAGATTGCCTACGCAGATGAATTTATTAAGCAGCGTATTGAAACGGACAAATGTGCTGCAGGTGTTCCGCTGGTCATTTCCAAAGAGGTAACTGCCATGTTCCCGTTTGTCAAACTTGAGTTCTATGATAAAAACGGCGGGATAAAATTTCTATCCATCAACCTGCAATTGCAGTGGGAAGAGTAAGACGAATACGGGCTGTTCTACGATAAAACGATTGCCTACTATTCCAACATTAATAAACCTAATTAGATGGAAGAGATAAAAAAAATCATTGAACGCAATGCAGAGCTTTTTGAAAGACCAAACGTAATCTCAGTAGAACCAGGTTATCTTTTTAGAGATGGGTGGATCACGTCTACGCCTGCTATTATAGTAACTGTGCAACAGAAGCTTCCCGTTTCAGGATTGCTTGATCATGAACTAATACCTGATGTTGTTGAAGACGTTCCAGTTGATATAATTGTTTCCGATACAATAGAACAAGCCTTATCGATGAGAACTGCGGCAATCGATTTGCAGGTACCAACTTTACATGAGGACTTTGTTCCAGCAAAATACACCCTGATACCAGGTAACCCGATAGATAACGAATTTCTGATAAAAGAGCAGATATTGTGTCATGTCAGTCCAGATATGGGGTGGCCGGTTCTTAAACAATTTATTTTGGAGGTAAAGAGCCATCTTACAATCGCGATGTATGATTTCAATGCTGCCTATATTGCAAAAACACTCATCACCGCTTTAAACGATGTCAAAGCAGATATTGACATGATACTGGACGATGATGTATAACCGACAGAGAAAGCGATCCAGGACAAGATGGATGCTGAACTAGGCGCA
>JAYUXA010000138.1:0-3609 GCA_043753245.1 Chitinophagaceae bacterium | reverse complement strand
TGGAAGATCGACCCCTTAACCATTGATGCGGTAATGATCTATGCACAGAAAGGTACTGGAAGAAGAAGTAACTTGTACACCGATTATACGTTTGCTGTCCGCGACGGAGAAAAACTGGTCTCTTTTACAAAAGCGTATTCCGGACTTACCGACAAAGAATTTGCACAGGTTGACCATTTTGTAAAAAGAAATTCAATCGAAAAATTTGGACCGGTACGCACGGTAAAACCGGAACTGGTATTTGAAATAGCCTTTGAAGGAATTGCTGCTTCTAACAGGCATAAGTCGGGAGTAGCCCTGCGTTTCCCAAGAATGGTCCGATGGCGGAAAGATAAACCGCCGGAAGAAATCAATACACTGGAAGATCTAAAAAAGATGCTGGAGATATATGGAAAATGATTTTCCTCTAACCAACACCCCCGGATATAAAATTGTAAAAACCTGGTTTGCTTCAAGAGGCAATACTCCATTTGCTTTTCAGGAAGAAGCATGGCAACACATTGTTAACAGACGTTCCGGGTTGGTCAACGCCCCTACCGGATGCGGCAAAACATTTTCAGTATTTCTGGGAGCAGTGATTGCCTTTATCAATCATAACGCTAATGATTACACGAAGAAACAAAAACACGGATTGCAGTTATTATGGGTCACCCCGCTGCGTGCACTGGCAAAAGATATCGGCAGGGCAATGGAAGAAGTAATCACCGGACTGGAACTTAGCTGGGCCGTAGGCAGCCGCAATGGAGATACGCCGATGAGTCAGCGCCAGAAACAAAAACGGCATATGCCGGAGGTGCTGATCATTACACCGGAAAGCCTCCACCTTTTACTAGGGCAAAAAAATTATCCGGCCGTTTTTAAAACACTCAAGATTATTGCTGTGGATGAATGGCATGAATTACTGGGCTCCAAAAGAGGCGTGCAGGTAGAGCTTGCTCTATCCCGGCTGGTGGCCATCAATACAGCAGGTTTAAGTGTATGGGGCATCAGCGCTACTATTGGAAACCTGGAACAGGCCAGAGAAGTATTATTGTCGCCACTAAAAGTAAAAGGGGAGCTCGTCAAAGCAAATATTAATAAGATCATCGACATCGAATCGGTCTTTCCGGATGAAATAGAAAAATATCCATGGGCAGGACATCTCGGCTTAAGACTGGTTGATAAAGTGATTCCCATTATTATGAACAGCCGCACCACCCTTATCTTTATTAATACCAGAGGCATGAGCGAACGCTGGTATCAGGCCTTGCTGGATGCCTGTCCGGACCTGGCGGGTTCTATTGCCCTGCACCATGGCTCTATTGATATGGAAATGCGTACCTGGGTAGAAGAATCGCTGCACAGCGGCAGGCTTAAGGCCGTAGTATGTACTGCCAGCCTCGATCTGGGGGTAGATTTCCGGCCGGTGGAAACGGTTATTCAGGTAGGCTCGCCTAAGGGAGTTGCGCGGTTTTTACAACGTGCAGGACGTAGTGGTCATCAGCCCGGCGAAGTCAGTAAAATTTATTTTCTTCCGACCCATTCACTGGAACTGGTAGAAGCGGCGGCATTAAAGGCCGCAAAAGACCTCAATTTCATTGAGAGCCGTGATCCAAGAATTTTATGCTTCGATGTATTGATACAATATTTATGTACCCTGGCATTATCAGAAGGATTCCGGCCGCATGAAATTTTCCCTGAAGTAAAATCTACCTATTGTTATGCCGACCTTACTATGGATGAATTTCAGGAGATGCTGTATTTTATTACCTCCGGCGGTACAGCACTTCAGCAATATGATGAATTTAAAAAAGTAGAGATCATTGAAGGAGTATATAAAATTAATAACCGCAGAATTGCCATGCGGCACCGGATGCATATCGGAACCATTGTAAGTGATCCGATGCTGAAAGTGAAGTTCATGTCCGGCGGTTATATCGGAATGATCGAAGAATTTTTTATCTCCCGGTTAACCCCAGGAGATGTATTTACATTAGCCGGCAGAAATCTCGAATTTATACTGATTAAGGACATGACCGTGCTGGTGAAAAAATCCAACTCTACCAAATCTAATGTGCCGAGCTGGAATGGCGGGCGTATGCCGCTGTCCTCGAACCTGGGTATCATGCTGAGAAAAAAATTTGGAGAGGCTTATAATGTTATTAAAAACCCTGAACTGCCCACTGATATTGAAATAAGAACCCTGACCCCTTTATTTGCCTTGCAGCAATCTCTTTCGCATATCCCCGGTGATGATGAACTGCTGATAGAACACATCGAAACAAAAGACGGCTACCATTTATTCGTTTATCCTTTTGAGGGGAGGCTGGTGCATGAGGCACTCGGCGCATTACTGTCTTACCGGATCAGCCGGATTACACCGATCACGTTTTCTTTTGCAATGAATGATTATGGATTTGAACTGCTGAGCGATCAGCCTATCCCGGTTGACGACACCAATGCAGAAGAATTATTTTCCACCGAAAATTTACTTCAGGATATCCAGCGCAGCGTAAATTCTTCTGAAATGGCAAAAAGAAAATTCAGGGATGTAGCAGTGGTTGGGGGATTGATTTTTCAGGGATACCCGGGAGAACATAAAAAAGCGCGTCACCTTCAAAACTCCGCCTCTCTTTTGTTCCAGGTATTGAGTGAATATGATAAAAATAATCTGTTGCTCCGCCAGGCCTATAATGAAGTTATGGAACAACAGATGGAAGAAGCGCGGCTCCGCAGCACACTTGCCAGAATAAATGCATCCGCTATTATTATAAAATTCCCCCGGAAACTTACTCCATTTTGTTTTCCCCTGAAAGTGGATAGCATACGCGAAAATATGACTTCTGAAAAACTCGAAGACCGGGTGAGAAGAATGCAGGAGCAGCTAAACAGGTAAGCGCTATATTTGCAACCCGGCTTATGCATGCGTTCGAACAATTTATTATTAAAGAGCAATCCCTTTGTCTTTCTACGGACAGAAGTATTTATTGGGAGCAACAAAATGCGTTGATTGTCTCTGACCTTCATTTCGGGAAAACCGGACACTTTAGAAAAGCCGGCATTGCCGTACCTCAATCGTTATATAAAGAAGATATACAAAGGCTTTTTTCGCTGGTGCAGTATTTTAAACCTGCTACATTGATTGTAGTGGGTGATATGTTTCACAGTCATGCAAACAAAGAACTGGAGCTGTTTTCTAAATGGAGGAACGACCTGGCAGCATTGAAGATCCAATTGATAAGGGGTAATCATGATATTCTCAAACGCAGATGGTACGAAGAGAACGATATTGAAATTTTTGATAAAACATTAAAGATTAATGGTTTTTGTTTTCAGCATGATCCTGCAGATTGCAGGAAGGAAGAAAATGAAGCCCCTTCTTATGTTTTTTCCGGCCATATTCACCCCGCGATTACTATTAACGGCCTCGGAAAACAAAGCTTAAAATTTCCCTGCTTTTATTTTACAGATACACAGTGCATACTGCCTGCATTCAGCAGGTTCACAGGAACTGTTTCGGTGCATCGGAAAGAAGATGAAGTTGCCTTTGCCATCGTGAACAACTCCATTGTAAAGATCGGATGATACTTTTTTTAAATGTCGCTGCTCCCCAATTTTTCGGCATAGGCA
>JAYUXA010000137.1:0-7656 GCA_043753245.1 Chitinophagaceae bacterium | reverse complement strand
TTTTTGATACCAGGCCTGCAGTAAAAGAAGAGGTAATGAGCCTCGGGGCCAAATTTGTAGAAGTAACCGGAGCCGCAGATGCCTCTAAAGCCGGTGGCTATGCGGTGGTGCAAACAGAAGAATTTTTGCAGAAACAAAAAGATAAGATCGCAGAAAGTATAGCAAAAGCAGATATCGTTATCACCACGGCTCAGATACCTGGAAAAGCTGCTCCTGTACTGGTAACGGCACAGATGATAACGAAGATGAAGAAGGGATCCGTTATTATAGATCTTGCTGCGGCAACAGGAGGAAATACCGAACTGACCAGAAATAATGAAACTGTTCTTACTGATGGAATAACCATTATTGGGAACTCGGCTTTATTCTCCACAATGCCCGCCGATGCAAGCAAACTGTACGGGAAAAATGTTTCCAGTTTTTTACAGTTGATGATTGATAAGGAAGGTGCTCTGGTCATTAATTTTGACGATGACCTGGTTAAAGGTTCCTGTATCACACATGAAGGAATTGTTTTAAAATAATAATTATGGAAAACATATTGGCATGGATTGCGGGTAATGAGGAACTGATCTATATCGTGGTGCTGATGATATTTTTAGGAATCGAAGTGATCGGTCGTGTTCCCAGTGTACTGCATACTCCATTGATGAGCGGTGCTAATGCGATACATGGAGTAGTGATCATCGGTGCCATCATTGTAATGGGTAAAGCAGAGGAAGAAAATTACCTGGCACTGATCGCAGGTTTTTTGGCGGTGATACTCGGTACGCTGAACGTGGTGGGAGGATTTGTGGTAACTGACAGAATGCTTGAAATGTTTAAAAAGAAAAAGAAGTAATCGTATTATGCTGGCATCAAATCTACTGACCATTTGTTATCTGATCGGGTCGGTCACTTTTATTCTCGGATTGAAACTATTGTCAGATCCCCTCCATGCGAGAAAGGGAAATGCAATTGCTGCGGCAGGAATGTTCATTGCAATAGCAGGAACTATTTTTTTATACCGTACGGAAGAAGGGATAAAGCTGCACAATTATCTCTGGATAGTAGGCGGACTGGTGATCGGTGCAGTATCCGGAACACTGGCTGCAAGGAAAATAAAGATGACTGCTATGCCCGAAATGGTAAGCCTGTTCAATGGAATGGGAGGAGCCTGTGCGGCATTAGTATCTATTGTCGAATTTAATTATCTGCTGCTATCTCCTGATGGTACCGGTGGCGGTCACCTGTTGATTATTTTACTGGGTCTTGTGATTGGTGGCGTTTCATTTGCAGGAAGTATGATTGCCTGGGGTAAACTGAACGGAACGGTAAAAGATTACTCCTATAAAGGTCAGCATATTATTAATTTATTCTTTTTATTGCTGATCATCTGTGCAATTATTTATATGGTTGCAGGTATTGATACGGGCATCGATCCTGCACTATTTTATGCCATTATCTTTTTGTCGCTTTTATATGGTGTACAGTTTGTGTTACCCATCGGTGGGGCCGACATGCCGGTAGTGATATCCATCCTGAATTCATTTACCGGCGTGGCTGCTGCATGCGGAGGATTTTTATACAATAATAAAGTAATGCTTACAGGAGGTATTCTTGTCGGTGCGGCAGGAACATTACTGACCATTTTAATGTGCAGGGCGATGAACCGCTCGCTGGCAAATGTTTTGGTTGGTTCTTTTGGAACCTCGAAAGCTGCCGTTAAGGGCATTCATAAAGACCAGGGAAATTATAAAGAGATAAGCGTAACGGACGCTGCCCTGGTCCTGAATTATGCTTCAAACGTAATGATTGTTCCCGGGTACGGCCTTGCCGTAGCACAGGCGCAGCACGTTTGCCACGAGCTGGAAAAAATGCTTTCAGACAAAGGGATAAGCGTTTTTTATGCTATCCATCCTGTTGCCGGCCGCATGCCGGGACACATGAACGTATTGCTTGCGGAAGCAGACGTTGACTATGAAAAATTATTAGAGATGGAACAGGCAAATGAACAATTCCCCACCACCGACGTAGTGCTGGTGCTTGGAGCCAATGATGTGGTTAATCCGGCTGCCAAAACCGATCCTGCTTCACCGATTTACGGAATGCCGATCCTTGATGTTGAATTGGCAAAAATGGTTATCGTTAATAAAAGAAGTATGAAACCCGGTTATGCCGGCATTGAAAATGACCTGTTCTTCCAGCCAAAAACGTCCATGTTATTTGGAGATGCAAAAACCGTATTGCAGCAATTAATTGCAGAAATAAAATTATTGTGAGGTGAGCGCTTTTCCTCTGCTGCCGGAAAGTTTACTGCAATCTCTGGAAGGAGTAGCGGGCTTTGATAAAGAAGCTTTCGAATATATTCACACCAGCGGTAACCAGGTTGTTTCCATAAGATACAATCCTGTTAAAAACAATAACCGGGAACATTTTCCCGGAAGTGTGCAGGTTCCCTGGAGCACCAACGGATACTACCTGCCCTCCCGTCCTTCCTTTACCCTTGACCCGTGGTTACACGGCGGCGTCTATTATGTGCAGGAAGCTTCCAGTATGTTCCTTGAGCAGTGTTTAAAACAGACTACTGATCTTTCCAGATCCCTAAAGGTCCTGGATCTCTGCGCAGCACCCGGAGGAAAGTCTACTCATATCCAGTCGTTGATAACTGCTGATAGCCTGCTCGTTAGTAACGAGGTTATTAAAACGCGGACCAATTCACTTACAGAAAACCTGATTAAATGGGGTGGTGCTAATACTATCGTTACCAACAATGATCCCAGGGATTTTAACAGGCTGGAAAATTATTTTGATGTGCTGGTCGTTGATGCGCCGTGTTCCGGATCCGGATTGTTCCGCAAAGACCCGAATGCAATAAAGGAATGGAGTCCGGATGCAGTGGAGATGTGCAGTTTGCGGCAACAGAGAATACTGACTGATGTGTATGCTTCCCTCCGCCAGAACGGTGTGCTGATCTACTCTACCTGCTCTTATTCTGAAGCAGAGAATGAAGACATCTGTGACTGGTTGCTCGAAACATTCAGCCTTGAGCCGATTGCTGTTGTCCCGGAAGAAAAATGGAATATAGCGGTTACGTATAGCCGCAAATATCAGGTGCCTGCCTGTCGTTTTTTCCCCTATCATTTAGCAGGGGAGGGATTTTTCATTGCCTGCTTTAAAAAGAAGGATGGCTCTGACGAGCTTGCAGCTGTAAAGAAGAATAAGCTGAACAGACTAACGGCTAAAGAGAGCGGGGGCCTTATTCCCTGGATCAGGACTCCGGCATCCAGCCATTATTATCATCAGAATGATGCAGTACTTGCTTTTCCTTCTCTTCTGGAGCAGGAATTGATACGGATTTCCACAACGCTGTATGTAAAGCGGGCGGGTGTATTTTGCGGAAAGCTGGTTCATGGAGTGCTGATCCCCGATCATGAGCTGGCAGTAAGCAATCTATTAAATCCGGAGGTGAATTCCATTTCAGTGACCAAAGCAGAGGCACTGCAATTTCTACGAAAAGAAGAGCCATCCTTCCATACCACCCTCAAGGGATGGGCAACAGTTCGGTTTGAGGATCATCCTGTCGGATGGGTGAAGTTGCTGGCCAACCGGGCAAATAACAATTATCCAAAAGAATGGAGGATATTAAAAAGCGGAAACAGCTAAATTTACACATCAGCCTGAAGAAACAGAATCTATGAGCATAAAATCAATATCGTTGCTGGCCGTATTTTTCGCTTTTATCCGGATCGCATCAGCGCAGGATTATATAGTGCAGGGGGTTACGCCGGATCTGCACCTTTCGCACAAGGTGGCTTCCAAAGAAACCTGGTACAGCATCAGCCGCACCTATAATCTTATGCCAAAAGATATTGCTGTGTATAATAAATTATCGGTAACAAAACCTTTAGAGATCGGACAGCAGGTTAAAGTTCCGTTGCTGCCGTCGAATTTTTCTCAGGATAATGAAAAATCAGCAAGCGAAGCTTTTGTACCCGTTTACCATGTAGTACAGCCAAAAGAATGGTTGTACCGTATCAGTGTAAATCACAATAAAGTACCGGTAGCGAATCTTGAAAAATGGAATACGCTTAAGAAAGACGGGGCAGTTCCAGGAATGAAATTAATTGTAGGCTATCTGAAAGTGAAAGATGCCCATGCAACCCTTGCTTCTAAAGCGCGGGAACCTGTTGTGGAAAAGAGTACAGAAGCTAAAAGGCCAGAGCCGGAAAACAAAACCGAACAACAGGAAAATACTGGTTCAACTGATAATACTCCAAACGCGGTGGCCGAAACTAAACCTGCCAATTCCGGAAAAGAAAATAGTTATTTTAAATCATTATACAACGATGGTGGTAAAACCACTTCAGGAATAACCGGACTATTTAAAAGCACCAGCGGCTGGAAAGACGGCAAATACTATGCACTGATCAGTAATGTTCCGGTAGGAACTATTATCAGGGTCACTTTCCCCCAAACGGGTAAGACTATTTATGGAAAAGTGTTGGGAGAACTGCCTGAGATGAAGGAAAGTGCAGGGCTGTTATTGAGAATCAGCGATGCTGCAGTTTATGAACTCGGCGCATCCGACAGTAAGTTTAGTGTAGACATTGCATATTGATTTTACAGCAATGGAATTCGGCCAATTAAAAATTTTGATTGTCTCTTCCCCATTTAATGGTCTCCTTAAGTCCTTCCTTCATTTCAATCAGGGGTTTATACCCAAAAAGGGTGCGTGCCTTCTGGACAGATGCTAAACTATGTTTGATGTCTCCCGTTCTGCCTGGTGCATAAACTGGTGGTATATGTACAGATAAATTAGTGGAGATCATCTCCCAGAGATCATTCAGCGTAGTCATTCCTCCACAGGCAATATTGACCACCTCATGTTTATCAAGTGGGGCAAACAGTGCTTTTATATTTGCCTGGACTACATTTTCTACAAATGTGAAATCCCGGCCTGTTTCCCCATCCCCGTTTATCGAAGCAGGATTATTTTCCAGTGCTGCTTTTATAAACAACGGGATCACTGCCGCATAAGGTCCCTTAGGATTTTGTCTTGGACCAAAAACATTAAAATAGCGCATTCCGATGGTGTGAAATCCATAGGTCCGAGAAAACACACTGGCATACAATTCATTGATGTATTTCGTCACCGCATACGGAGACAACGGGCTTCCGATCTGCTCTTCTATTTTTGGCAGGCCGTCATGATCTCCATAGGTACTGGAACTGGCAGCATACACCATTCTTTTTATGCCGGAGTCCCTTGCCGCCACAAGGACATTCAAAAATCCGGTTACATTCGTTTCATTTGTTTTTATCGGATCCACTATAGATCTTGGTACAGAGCCCAGGGCAGCCTGGTGTGCCAGGTAATCCATATTGCCCAATGCCTTCTGACAGGTAGCCAGATCGCGGATATCGCCTTCTATCATTTCAAAAGCAGGATGGGAAGCAAAGGCAGTAATATTATCCTGCAGCCCGGTACTGAAATTGTCCAGCACCCTTACTTTTCCTGCTCCATTTTTGATCAGGTATTCCACAATATGCGAGCCTATAAATCCTGCTCCGCCGGTAATCAGGAAGCTGGACCCGGATATATCTTCGGTGTGATAGGTATGTTCATACATAAGGCTCAGTAAATAGTTAAAAAGATAGCAAAACTAGAGAATTGGTATCAATATTGACAAACTAGCTTTAAAAGCCTTTCCCGGACACAATTTTCCAGTCAGTGCAACGTTTGATTGCCGACAACGGTCAGGTAAAAAAGAAATGGCCTTGCTGAAACCTTTTGAGATAATTGTTTGAAGCTCTTATAATTGCAAACAATTCTAAAACAACTAAAATCCAATCGGGGGGATTTCCCCAGGCAATAAACTATGAAAACGGCATTATCCTTATCACATCTGACCGGAGCACGGTCATTGACGGAAAAAGTATCTTTAAGGCATTACGTAGACGAAAAACCTAAGTACTTTCTTTTTAAAAGGCTTTTCGATATTGCCTTTTCTCTCCTCGTGATTGCTGCATTGCTTACCTGGATGATCCCCGTAATCGGATTGCTGATACTGCTGGAATCCAGAGGCAGCATATTTTTTATTCAGCGCAGGGTAGGTAAAGGGGGCAAGATTTTCAGCTGTATAAAATTCAGGACAATGGTGCTGAATTCCGATGCCAACAAACTGCAGGCGCAGCCAAACGATTACCGCATCACGAATGTTGGGCGATTTCTCCGCTTTACCAACCTCGATGAATTTCCTCAGTTTTTTAATGTTCTATCCGGCGATATGAGTATTGTTGGTCCGAGACCACACATGATTACCGATTGTAACCAGTTTTCAAAGGTAGTAACCGGATATAAATTCCGTAATATGGTGAAACCGGGTATTACCGGACTCTCACAAGTGAAGGGTCTCCGCGGACCAGCAAAAGATTTTAACACTATTTTCAGACGTTTTGAATACGATGCATTTTATGTAAGAAATGCAGGTTTTGGCCTGGATTTCCGGATCATCCGGCAAACAACGGGTCAGGTTGCCTATGCATTGCTACGCAAAAGAATGCCTATTCCTGCTCCTTTGCTGGAGATCGTGGAAGATAAAAAACTGCAGCTTTTTACGGCCAACTATTCCATCACTGATTATCTTAATGCTTCTGAAACAATTATGGCCTATGCCAGAATTAGAAAAAGTTTTGGAATGTCTGCCTTGGCGGTGCATGGTTTAATTGAAACCGTTAAGGATAAAACATTCAGAGCCCAGGTGAACAAGCTGAACATGGTGGTGCCTGACGGCCAGCCAATACGGTGGGCACTTAACAGTTTCTACAAAGCAGGGCTGGAAGACCGGGTCACAGGCCCGATTCTGACCAAATATGTTCTGGCCAGAGCAAGCGAAGAAAATCTGGGAGTATTTCTTTATGGAAGTACTGCTGAAACGCTGGAAAAATTTAGTGCCTTCATTCATATCAATTATCCGGGTGTTAAAATTTCCGGTATTCATCCCGATCGGTTCAGAGAGGCTACATCAGAGGAAGACCTTGCAGATATCAAAAAAATCAATGACAGCGGAGCTAATATTGTTTTAGTTGGCAGGGGATGTCCACGGCAGGAGAAATGGGTAGCGGGCCATATGGGCAAGATCGATGCTGCAATGATGGCTGTCGGTGCTGCTTTTGACTTTCACGCAGGAAATATCAATCAGGCCCCCATGTGGATGCAACAGGCGGGATTGGAATGGAGTTACCGGCTGGTTCAGGAGCCTGGTAAATTGTGGAAACGATACCTGACCACCAATCCACATTTCATTATTTTATTTCTTCTTTGCAAACTTCGTTTACGTAAAGTTGCATTTGCATAAATTTACCTATGAATATTGCTCTTATCACCGGATCCGGAGGACTGATCGGCAGCGAAGCAGTTTCTTTTTTCTCCGGCAAATTTGACCTTGTTATAGGAATAGATAATAATCTGCGTCAGTATTTTTTTGGCAAAGAGGCATCTACTACCTGGAATAGAAGCAGGCTCGCAGAAAAATTTTCAAACTACAAAGATTACCCTGCAGATATCAGAAACTTTGCTGACATGGAAAAAATTTTCCGGCAGTACGGAACGGATATTTCTCTGGTCATTCATACAGCTGCTCAGCCAAGTCATGACTGGGCGGCAAAAGAACC
>JAYUXA010000136.1:0-7666 GCA_043753245.1 Chitinophagaceae bacterium | reverse complement strand
CCAGTACACCAATGCGATTAGCACCGTGTATATAAGAAGCTACATAATCTGCCGTGATGCGTTCAAATTTTGTTACACCGATCTTTTCCCCGATGCTGGCGAGTTTATCGTTCACCAGATCAGAGATCTTTGCTCCATTTATGGTTGAATTGTTCAGCTCTTCCACGCTTTTAACATTGTTCGCAATGGCTGCATCACCGATGCTTTGGGCAAAAGCCACAAAATCGGAATTCTTACTCACGAAATCTGTTTCGCAGCTTACACTGAAAGCGATACCTGTTTTATTGTCGGCGGTGGTCTTTGCGATCACTACTCCTTCTTTCGCCTCACGGTCACCACGAAGTGCAGCTACTTTAGCTCCTTTTTTCCTAAGCCAGTCGATGGCCGATTCAAAATCTCCGTTGGTTTCTGTAAGTGCTTTACGGCAATCCATCATTCCTGCACCAGTTGCCTGACGCAGTTTATTAATATCGGCCGCAGTTATTGTTGCTGTAGACATGTATTAATTTTTAATCGTTATCCTATAGTATGCGCAAGTTCCCGCAGTGATCTGAACTATTGCTCCGGTCATTGAGGGGCGTATTTTATCTTGGACCACCTGGTCTGCGTGTTCCGCCACCACCCGGGCCAGTGCCCGTTGTGCGGCGTCTTTGTCCACCCGCTCCGCCCGGACCTCCTGGTCCGCCAGGACCACGACCCCTTCCCGGAGCACCACCTGTACGGCCACGTGCAGCTTCTGCTTCTGCTTCTGCCTGAAGCCTGTCTGCAGTTTTTTCGCTGTCATCTGTGCTGCTGTCGTCCACATCTTCATCTTTAGCGGACTGCCTTTCAGCCAACCCTTCGGCTATAGCTGCAGTGATATACTGGGTGATAATAGCGATCGATTTGGTAGCATCGTCATTGCCCGGGATTGCGAAATCAACCTTATTAGGATCACAATTGGTATCAACGATACCAAACGTGGTGATACCCAGACGTTTTGCTTCAGCGAGTGCAATATGCTCATGACCAATGTCGATGATAAACAACGCTGCAGGTACGCGTCCCAGCTGGGAAATACCGCCAAGCACCTTGTCCATCTTATCGCGGTCACGCTGCAATTGAAGACGTTCCTTTTTAGTCAGACTTTCCGCACTTCCGTCGCCGAGCATCTTATCGATGTTCTGCATCTTCTTCACACTCTTACGAACGGTGTTAAAGTTGGTCAGCATTCCTCCAAGCCAGCGCTCTGTAGCGTAAGGCATATTGATCTTTTTAGCACAATCAGAAACGATTTCTTTCGCTTGCTTTTTTGTACCAACGAACATGATCTTCTTTCCACTGCGGGCGATCTGCTTAAGAACACCTGCTACTTCCTGAAGTGCTTCTGTTGTCTTATTAAGATCTATAATATGAATACCTTTTTTTTCAGCAAAAATGTAAGGCAGCATTTTAGGGTTCCACTTCTTACGCAGGTGTCCAAAGTGTACGCCCGCTTCGAGTAATTGCTGTTGTAATGAAGTGTTATTTTCCATTATTATAAGTTGAAATTTGAAATTTGATAATTAACGCTTGCTGAACTGGAAGCTTCTTCTTGCTTTCTTGTGACCGAATTTTTTACGTTCAACAGATCTCGGATCGCGTTTCAGCACACCAACCGCTTTCAGTGCAGGACGAAATTCAGGGTTAAGCTCCACGAGCGCACGGGCGATACCCAGCTTCGCCGCTTCTGCCTGACCTTTCATTCCGCCACCGGCAGCATTGATCTTTACATCATACTTGTCCAGTGCCTGAAGTGTTTTCATGGGAAGCTCTACCTGATTCTGCAGGTATTGCAATGAAAAATATTGCTTATAGTCTTTATCATTCACCGTGATAGTGCCATTCCCTTTAGAAAGGAAGACGCGGGTAACAGCTTCTTTACGGCGCCCTACGGCATTTTTTTGCTTTTCCATTATACTTAATTAGAAAGTTAAAGGTTGTGGTTTTTGTGCAAAGTGCTGATGTTCGGATCCGGCATACACAAATAGCTTTTTAATCATCTTACGTCCAAGCCTGTTCTTCGGAAGCATCCCTCTTACCGCTCTTTCGATTACGGCTTCAGGTCTGCGCGCCAGCAGATCTTTGGCAGTTTCAGATTTCTGTCCGCCCGGGTAACCGGAAAAGGTCAGATATTCCTTGTCCTGTAATTTATTTCCGGTAAATTTTACCTTATCAGCATTGATAAAGATGATAAAGTCTCCGCAATCAACATGTGGCGTATAGTATGCTTTGTTCTTGCCTCTAAGAACTGCCGCAACCTTTGCACACAGGCGACCAACGGTTTGATTGGTACCATCCACAACGTACCAGTTGTGTTTGATGGTAGCCGCATTCGCATGTTTTGTAGTGAAATGTAATTTACTCATTATTCTGTTTTTGATATCCTCCGCCAACCCGGGAGAAATAATATTAAAATGGAGCGCAAAGGTAAGAGACAGTTTTATTATAATACGATAATAGACAATAAATTTTTACACGTACTTTTATAATGTATTGATAATCAATAATAATTTTGACAACAAAAAATATTAGGTATTTTATTTGATTCGCTTTTTGGCAGATTAGCATTTCCACTACCATTCACATTAAATCTAACGTAAACGCAGTCTACCGAACATTCTGCCGCCAGGATCTTTGGAATAGTTTTATCCCAGCCAAAGCACGACAACCAAACTTTACTATCCGGTGATGTGATTATCTGGTCTGATCAGTGATAAACCGAATGACCATCGCAGAATCGTTGTTTTTGGCGATAACAAAGGCTTCTTTCCCTTTATTGTGTATTTTTCTGACCGCCCTGGACTGACCTTTCAAAGTCAGGCCATTTAATTGCTCATACGCCAGGTTTCCATTTCCTTTATTGATCAGCAGCGAACCATAATCAGCATCATATCTTCCCATTTCAATATTGGTTCCGTAATAATTCCCTACTAGAAAAAGATCCGGCAGGCTGTCATTGTTCGCATCCACTATAACCGCATCGCGGAAAGAAGATAACTGCGCCTGCCAGGGAAGAGGCTGAGCAGTAAACTGAAGGTTACCTTTATTAATAAGCATACAATTGGAAAAGTAATTTGCAGTGAGCAACTGAGAGGTCTCGATCTTATCGGAAGTAAGTATATCATCGAGCGTGGCTTTGGCAAAGTCTTTGGCATATAAAAAGCGCTTACGCATGATCGGTAATTGCCGGTCCATTTCAGCTTTGTTAGAAAAAGGGATCTGTTTGCCAGAAAGATAATAGGTCATCACCTGTTCTTTTTTACCATTGTCATCAAAATCATTATAATAAAGCCGTACCGGCTGATCGTCCGATGCATGCAGCCTGCTGTTTAACCCAAGGTTGCCAGCAATAAAATCGATATTCCCATCACCGTCAATATCGCAGGGCAAAATAAAATTCCACCAGCCTTTTTTATCAAACAAAACCCGTTTAACAAATTTGCCTTTGGTATTGAGATATACATCGATCGTGCCCCATTCGGAACAAACGATAAGATCCAGGTCCTTATCCTTATCTATATCATTCCAGCACGCCCCGGTTACAAATCCGGCGTCTGACAATTCCGGAGCAACAAGTGGTGTTGCATCGGTGAACTTACCTTTACCATCATTGGCCAGCAAATAAGAAGGAGGTTTTTTTCCATACTCCCAGGGAACTGCACGCCCTCCAATAAAAAGATCGGGAAAACCATCACCGTTAAAATCTGCAGATCTTATACAGGAAGCTGTCTGGTATATAGAATCAAATGCATTTTCTTTTTTTATAAGCCGGGATGACCCATCATTTAAATACACCCGGGGCAATAAGTGCAGATCTTTCCCATAATATTCGTTGCCGCCGCTGGCTACTACCAGGTCTGTCAGTGCATCATTATTTACATCCACCCAGCAGGCATCAATGTCTTCATAGCTGCTGTCGCTGTCAAGGGAGGGTTGCAAGGTCCGGATAAACGTACCCGATGCCTGCTGCAAAAACACACCGCTTTTATTTCCTTTGGATGAACCGATAAAAATATCTTCCAGACCATCTTTATTAATATCACCGACAGCGAGCCCCGGGCCTTCCGTAGAAACCATATGCGGGATCAGGGGCTCCCTGTCAAATTCAGTGAAAGCATTTTCCGTATGCAGGTAAGAAAGATCAACCTCACGGGTAATATCCTTAACCGTATAGGAAGCATTTTCAATATGGTTCCTGATCAGATTATAATTAAATAAGGGAAGTCCTTTTGAATACTCAAAGGAAAGCCGATGATCGGAAAATACGATACGCTGAAAAGTATTATCCGGCCAAATCAAAAAAACACTGTCTGTTTTGGTATTGTCCAAACCGATGTGAATCGGAGTTTCCATACTGGATAAAAAACCATGAACGCCAAACTTTTCATAGGTGCGGATCTCTTTGCCTGCAAACACCACTACTTTTGATCCGGCTGCATTTATATTTGTTGCCGGACCTTTAAGTCTCAGCTGGACAAAAGACTGATCTTTTTTATCATTTGTCTTATTCTGATATATGACTGCATCTTCATCAATATTATTAACGACAATATCAAGATCACCGTCATTGTCTAAATCCGCATATACCGCACCATTAGAATAGGAATCTACGTCATGGCCGATCTTATCTTCCAGATCGGTAAACTTCATACTGCCGGAATTTTTAAAGAACTTATTTGGAATTTTTATCGGGGGAAACTTGTCGATCAGCGCCCTATCTTTTTCATCTACTTTATTATCTCTTATCTTTTGCTGTATTTCCTCATCAGAAATGTAATTAATGTAATCAATGTCATTCATCCTTTTTGGAATGCCATTGGATATGAACAGATCCTTTAATCCGTCGTTGTCGAAGTCCATCCACAAAGGGGCCCATGACCAATCTGTAGCAGCGATGCCGGCATACAATCCGATTTCACTGAAATTTCCATTTCTCCGGTTGTACTGCAGGTTGTTTCTGGTATACTGGTAGTTATAGCCATACCCTATTTTCATATTGAAAATATCATAATCATCTTCGCCGAGCGAACGCTTCAGCACATAAGGATCGGAAGGAAGCATATCTACCGATATTACTTCAGGGTAGCCGTCATTATCGGCATCGGCAACATCTACTCCCATGGTATACTGACTGGTATGCATCATTTCTTTAACCAGATCATCCTTAAATGTTCCATTGTGCTGGTTGATGTATAAATAATCATTTTCGTGAAAATCATTACCGATATAAATATCGGGATAACCGTCCAGGTTAATATCGCTTACCGAGATACCCAGTCCGTATCCTAAAGCAGAACTATTGATTCCACATTCTTTTGTGACATCGGTAAAGAGGTTGCCGTCATGTCGAAACAATCTGCTTCCGGTAGTGGGATGAAATGTACCCACGAAATCATTTCTCGCACGGAATGTTCCATTCTCATGCACCGAATGATTGAGTAAAAAGATATCAAGATCACCGTCCATATCATAGTCGAGAAAGGCTGCCTGCGTTCCAAATCCGGAAAAATCAAGACCATACTCTTTGGCTTTATCAACATAATGAGGAATCCCATTTTTATCGATACCCTGGCAGATCAGAAACTGGTTTTGACTTTGAAGAATGCGGTATTTTCCTACGCGGGAAATGTACAGATCAAGTAATCCGTCGTTATTGATATCCACAACAGAAACTCCGGTACTCCATGCGTTGTCCAAAGGAATGCCACATTCGGCGGTAACATTTCTGAATTGAAGATTTGCCGTATTCAGGTACATGCTATTATCACCCTGGTTCGAAGCAAAATACAGATCCACCAGCCCGTCATTATTAAAATCTCCGGCACCCACTCCTGCACCATTGTAGAAATACATATATTTAAACAGGTTGAAAGAATCTGACGAAGTAAGATGGTTTGCGAAGTTCAGTCCGGTGTGATCACTTTTAAGCACCTCAAAAAGAGGCGACCCTTTTTCTCTTTCCTTACATGAAAAAATAAAAAAAATAAACAGGTAACAGGCATAGCCTAACCAAACCCGGTTTTTATTACCGATCATACGCTAATATCTTCTTATTGATGTGATAACGGCACAAAGCTTCCCAATCCCCTCAAAATCTGCCATCTACAATTTTACGGGATTATTATTTTCCGGCTGCAAATAAAAATTATCTCCGATATTTTCGGGCACAGGGTCTGTTTTTCCACAAGTCTACACCGTGCTACGCTGCACTATAACAAAATTATTATAAAAGAAGAAATCCGGAAACGAAAATGTTATAAATCATTGATTATTAAATTTCTATCTTGTAAGAAGCATTTTCAAGGTCCTCAAATGGCCGTACAAGATCTCCCAATAATGACCATCTGTCCCTATATATTTCCAGACCGGATTTAATGAGCAGCACTTTTAATTCATTATCAGCAAACCCGAATAGTACATTATCTACCGAAGCAAATGCTTTTTAAAAGTTTAAGTTCGGAGATGAAGGGGATAATAAACTAAGCCTGCATATAGCCACAATACAAAAGTAGTCGGAAAATATAAATGTAAAAAAACCACCGCAAACGGCAGCAGACATTATTAATTTGCAGCTGGAAATTGAAAGTATGTATACGAAAGAAGCTATTACACGATTAGAAAAATTAACCAGGTCACTTTTAAAAGATACATCGGCAATACCTCCTGCACAGGTCCCGGACCTGAGGGATATACTGCGTTTTCATGAATACCGCTATTACCTGGAAAATGATCCGTTGCTGGCAGATGCAGAATATGATAGCTTGTATAAAGCACTTGAACGACTGGAGGCTGAACATCCCTCTTTCATCACTCCCGATTCTCCTACTCAGCGTGTAGCCCTTGGATTAACAAAAGATTTTCATACGGCCCAGCATCTTGTTCCAATGCTTTCCCTTGAAAATTCTTACAATGAAGCCGACCTCAGGGACTGGGACAGAAAAGCAAGAGAAGGTGCGGAACTTGACCTTATTGAATATTGTGTGGAACCCAAATTTGACGGAGCAAGTATTTCTCTTGTTTACGAAAATGATCTGCTGGTAAGAGGAATTACCCGGGGGGATGGGGTGGCAGGAGATGATATTACTACTAATATCAAACAGGTGCGCTCCGTTCCGTTATCCGCAGAATTTTCCAGATATGGCATACAGCAAATAGAGATCCGGGGAGAGGTTCTGATGACTAAACTTAATTTTAAAAAATACAACGACTGGCTGGCATCACAGAACCAGGCGCCGCTGGCCAATCCCCGCAATGCCGCAGCTGGATCGTTGCGTATCAAAGATCCAAGGGAGGTTAAACGCCGGCATCTGGAAGCATTTTTATATCATGTGAGTTATGTTTTGACTGATAAAAAGGAATTGCCGGAACAATTATCCACGCATGCCGATTCGCTAAAGCTATTGTGGGACCTGGGTTTCAGAACTCCTGGAAAAGAAAAAAAAGTGAAACGGGGGATAGAAGAGGTCATTAACTATTGCCAGGAATATGAAGCAAAACGGGATGAGTTACCATATGAAATTGATGGTATGGTGATAAAGGTAAATGACCTTGTATTACAGGATACCCTGGGAATGACCACGCACCATCCAAGGTGGGCGATAGCGTTTAAATTCAAAGCAAGACAGGCTACCAGCTCTTTATTAAG
>JAYUXA010000135.1:0-3625 GCA_043753245.1 Chitinophagaceae bacterium | reverse complement strand
GCCTTTATAAACGATGTACCGAAAATCATTGCTTTTGATATTCTTAAAATTTTTTATAAATTCATTTATGTTCTCTTGATTTTTGTGAACAAAATCAGCGTTTACGGTATAGGTTACTTTTACAACTATCAT
Organism: Chitinophagaceae bacterium; assembly: GCA_043753245.1. Classification (GTDB taxonomy): domain Bacteria; phylum Bacteroidota; class Bacteroidia; order Chitinophagales; family Chitinophagaceae; genus Flavitalea. Next base: position 3,493 of record JAYUXA010000135.1, on the reverse strand, counting down.
TTTATGATTATTTAATTGTTATTTTTTTTCTCAATCTCCAACAGTACCTGTCTTTACTTTTCCAGCCCGCTTATAATTGGCAATAATCATTCCGCTTGGTGTCACTGTACTCTCTATTAGTGTAAATGCTGCCGGAATCGTGCCGTTGTCAAACAATTTTTTCCCTTCACCAAGAGTCAAGGGATGAATTATCAGCCAGAGTTCATCCACCAGGTCATTTTTAAATAATAGCTGAATAAGCTTACTACTGCCCCACACTTGAATGTCTAAACCGTCTGAATTTTTTAATTTTTCTATATCTGGTAAATTATTAACAAAAACTGAATTTTTCCAATCTGACATATTTCTGGACGTTGACAGGACATATTTTGTGACATCATTAATACCTGGCCAATTGTCTGCATGCTCTGGCCAGTAGTTTTCAAAAATATCAAAAGTCTTCCTGCCCAAGAGAAGATCTGCCGGCTTCATCAGTTTTTCCATAACCTTACCAGAAACCTCGTCACCATAAGGTGCAGTCCAACCGCCATATTTAAAACCACCTGATGTATCTTCCTCAGGTCCACCTGGTGCCTGCACTACTCCATCTAATGTAATCATTGATAAAACAATTATTTTTCTCATTTTTTTAATTTTTAAATTCTATTATTACTCTTATAGCTTTTCGGAAACGCCCCGTTTTTTTAAGTGGTTGCAGGTTTCCAAGGTTGCTGCGAGGTAAATATATTTCGAATTACTTCTTTGACCGTAGTTAGAAGTAATTCCAACTTTAATAAAGTCCCCAACTTTTAGATCAGCCTTCGTACCATGAAAATAAGTTTGAGAGAAAAATATTTCATTTTGCTCCTTCGGTATATTCAGACTATCCCTTTTTTCCATTATTATGAATTTATGAGTGATTTCGCCTTTGTTGGATTATCACTGACTCTTTGATACTCAAAAATGGGGAAACTGATTTGCTGATTTCCCTCAAATCAATTTTACTTTATTCATACAGCTTTCCATGTGTTAAAGGTACTTTAAAAGTGGAAGGCTCTATTACTCAAATCGCTACTGCTGAATGAAATCAGGCTGACAATAAATTTATCAGGGTAATTATACCTGTATGAATTGGAAAAAGAGACAATTCGCTTCTTTCCCAGCACATCATAAATATTATCAGCGTTATTCCCTACATAAACCCGTAACGGTTTCATATTATTTACATTCTCCTCTTTATCGCTGGCTCTCCACCAGTCAAAATGCAATAGCCAAAAAGCGCAATCGGAAAATAGCAATGTCATTGTTTGCTTCAATAATTCCAAATCGTTCCAAGGTATAGTAATAAATTCTTCTTTTACATTATTAGGCAATCCTGCACTCCACGGAAATACTGATGGGCTTTCTCTGCTGCCCAATTGCTCAACAGAGGGTGTTGAAATTCCTCAGGCAACATTATCTAACCAACCATGATAATGCCCTTCAAAACGAAGGAATTTTTGTTTACCTGTTTTTGCCCTCGCTAACCTGAAAGCAGTTTGAACTGCTTCGGAACCATCAAGAGAAAAACGCATCACCTCAGCAGATGGGATATATTTTTGCAATTTTTCGGCTAACTCAATTTCTAAAATATGTTGCCCTGCATATAACTGACCATTTCTTGAATAATCATCCACCCGTTTTACAACATATGGATGATTATGCCCAACAATCAACGGCCCCTGACTTAATGTAAAATCCAAATATTCATTTCCATCCACATCATATATTCTGCTGCCTTCTGCATGAGAATAAAATAAGGCATGTGGATGATTAAATTTTCTGAACTCAGAAGAGACTCCACAGGCAAGTGATTGCTTCCAGCCTCTTTAATTCTTCAACATCTTACCTGGAGATAATTACTTTTTTACTTAGCCTATTCTGTTTTGAATTTTGCACAGTGACAGAATACACCCCTGCCGGTAATGTTCTTATGTCTATCAAAGTTATGGTGTTTGTACCACGTACCTGTCGTACAATTTCGCCGTTCATTGCACTAATTACAATTTGAGCTTTTGAATCATTGGTATATACCGTAAGCGTATGATATGCAGGATTTGGATAAACTTCGAGGGTTAAAGCACTTTTAGTCACATCAGCAATATCTGCATAAGATCCTATATTGCTAGCCATTCGCTGGCTGCCAATATCCCCAGAATAGTAGACAATTACTTCTTTTAAGGAAGCTTCATAAGAATCACTACCAGTAGTTCGTACCCGCCCCACTACTCTTACACCTTTGATGTTAGCAACAGGTGTACCCGTGAAGGTGTAAGTATTATTCGCTGCAGAATTATTGTACGGATAGGAAGGAGTAATCGGCCATCCACTCGCAGTCCAAGTTGAACCGTTCGTAGAAAACTGAAGCGACAAATTAGTTGTAAAATTTCCATTACCATATTGATTTAGGGATCCATTTATAAAATCAACTCTACTTATATTTTGTTGTGCTACAGGCCATACAATACCACCAGCTTCGTAAGCATTATTGGCATCCCACCAAGATGTATTCAATTCAACCGAGGTTTGCAAATTACCGTCATTGATTCCGGGGGCAGCTACCCTATTGCTATTGGAAGTAGCACCAGAGTTAGCCGACCAACGATATGCGGTAGGTGCGGTTGCAAAATACACCAGCAATTCTTTTACCGAAGCTTCATAAGAATCACTGTTGGGAGTATTTACCCGACCGGTGACTCTTAAGCCTGTACAACTGGGAATAATTGTTCCGGAAAAAGTATAAATGCTGCCTGCTGCACTGTTATTATAGGAGTACGAAGGGGACACAGTCCAGCCACTTTCCTGCCAAGTTGTTCCGTTTGTAGTATATTGCGTTGATAGATTTGCAGTAAAATTTCCGAAACCGTATTGATTAAGGTCACCGTTTATAAAGCTAACTTTATTGATATTAGTTTGAGCTACTGACCAAATAACACCTGCAGCTTCGTAAGCATTTTCGGCATCCCAGAAAGATGTATTCAATTCAACGGAGGTTTGCAAGTTGCCGTCATTGATTCCGGGGGCAGCGTACTTGTTATTACCAGACAAGGCACCAGTATTAGCACTCCACCGATAGGCTGTAGCAGTGCCCGCTTGAGGGATATTTGCAATATTTTTACTAAGCGTACTAATCTTTAAGATGGCACTAGGGTTGGAAGTGTTGTTAACTGCATCCTTAGCTCTCACAGACATCAGGTAATCGGCACCGGCGGTTAAACCGGTTAATGTAATTGATGTGCCGGCTGTATTGCCTTTCAACACCCCGCCAATATATACATCATATGAAACAACCCCAACATTATCTATAGATGCATCCCAGCTTAATGTAAATCCGTTTGAGCTAATATTTGAATACGCTAAACGTATAGGTGCTGTCGGCGCAGTTACATCGGCAATACCATTAATGATGGTAATGCTATGATTAAGCTTGTTGAATCCTGTTGCCGGCTCCCAAATACCGGTATTCGCTAACCTG
>JAYUXA010000134.1:0-3634 GCA_043753245.1 Chitinophagaceae bacterium | reverse complement strand
GAATGGAATGCTCTTTGCCGTATTCAATCTGCTTACGTATAACAGCCTTGTATGTTTGATCTAATAATGTTTTCTCGTAAGTGGGCATTACTAAAAGCGGCATCAGGTATTCGAACATAGAACCTCCCCACGAAAGCAGCACTGGAGCACCGCCCTGGCTGGTGAGCTGCCTGCCTAATGCAAACCAGCTTTCCTGCGGCAACTTACCTTGTGCGATTGCTACCAGGGTAGTTAACCTTGCTTCAGAAGCCAGCAGATCATAGTACCCGTTATCTCTCCTGCGTTCTTCAGCATAATAGCCAATGGACAATAAATTTTGTGACCTGTCAAACAGGAAATCATACTCCATATTCGACAGACCCATGCAATTCCCGGCAAGTAGGTCAATGGTGTTTATAAATTCAATTGCATGGCTGGATGATGCTGCCAGCGTTGCACTGAATGCAGAGAGCCATTCATCACCCTCCTCCTTTTTACTTATAGCAGATAAAGAATGTCTTGTATTTAAGAACCGTTGCTCTGCAGATGCAATGTCTTTAAACGAAGGGATAAGCGGGAATTCGGAGATAAACTGTTCATATTGCTGAGGTAGGGATGAAAACAATAACCATGATGCCAGCCTGTCAATTTGATTTTTCTGTTGGGTAAGTTGGTGCAATACTTTTTGAGACCAGATTGCTTCCTGCCCACCAGCTCCGGGCTTTAGTGTTGACAGTATGTCTGTAAAGGAACCTTCCAACTGATCTAAATACTCTTTTATATCCCTGATGCTTCGGGTTCTATCCCGATAATTTTTTTCCAGCTCTTCCCGGAAAGTCAGCAGTGCTTCCTTTTCAATGCTATGCTCCAGCAGCACATTAACAGTATCTGCCAACCCTTTAAAAAAACTTTCCTGTACTATCGCCTCATCGGGCAGTGCCATCAGTCCCTGCTTTAACGTAATCAGATGTCCCGCCATATTTCCACTGTCCACTGAAGAAATATATTTAGGCATTAATGGCTCTAAAGAAATAGTATCGTACCAGTTATATAAATGGCCGCGGTATTTCTCCATACGCTGCATAGAATTAATGGTATCGCCGGTACGCTGTACGAGTTCAAGTGAAGTGAGGTAACCAAAATCATAAGCAGTAAGGTTGGATAATAACGACAATCCTATATTGGTGGGAGATGTGCGGTGAGCAACCCTTTGAACCGGTTCTTCCTGGTAGTTATCAGGCGGAAGCCAATTATCTTCTGCTGTTACAAATCTTTCAAAAAAACCCCAGACCTTTCTTGACAGCATGCGCAGATAGATGGTCTGGCTTTCAGAAATGGTCATTTTATCCGGAGACAACGGGCGGTTGATTGCAAAAGCAATTGCAGGAGCTAGCATCCAAAAAATAAGAAAGGGCAGCACAATCAGCAGAACGCCGGGATTATAATAGGTTAAAAAGATATAAATTATTAGCGCAAAAAGTGGTTCAAACCACATAACCGTGTAGGATTTAAGAATACTGTCCCGCATTTTCCGGTTTCTACTATATGGATTCCACTGCAGAAGGCTTTTATGGGATATATACACCCTCCATAGCGTACGCAGTATAGCATCAATATTCAAAAATACTTCATAGGGTAAAAAGATCAGGTCGAGCATTTGCTGCACAAAGTTTTCAAGAGCAGTGCGGCTGGTATATACAAAGTGCTGAATAAAAATTACGTCCTGGGGCTTCCGGTAAAGCTGCAGCAAAAAATTAATCAAAGACGGCAACAGAATAATAAGAGTTACGGCAAGCGTCCAGAACCAGGCAACCGAGGATAGTGTCCAGCCAAATAATAGCAATAACAATTGGCATAACGGGATTAAGCTGCGGCGGATATTATCAAATACTTTCCATTTGGAAAATAACGAAAGCGGGTTCTTATGCCATTTTCCGTCATGGCCTGGCACAAAAGGTAAAATCCACCTCCCAATCTGCCAGTCACCTCTGATCCACCGGTGCCGCCTCTGCATATCTGTATCATACCTATGTGGATATTCTTCATACAATTGTACATCGGTAATTAACCCTGAACGGGCATAACAGCCTTCCAGCAAATCATGACTTAAGATGCGATTTTCAGGAAGTTTGTCCTTTAGTGCCAGTTCAAACGTATCCAGATCGTAAATTCCTTTACCTATAAATGAGCCTTCTTCAAATAAGTCCTGGTATACATCAGAAGTAGCTTTTGTGTATGGATCTGTACCGGGATCGTTGCCAAAGAGGCGTGCATATAATGAGCTTTCGGTATCCGGCAAACTATTGGATACCCTTGGCTGAAGAATACCATATCCCTCAGTAACTCTTTCTTTCTTTTCGCTGTATACGGGATGGTTTAAAGGATGCGCCATGGTTCCGATCATTTTCCATGCCGTATCACGTGGTAGTTGCGTATCGGTATCAAGTGTTATAATATATCTTATCTGATTGAAGCAGGAGGTGTCGCCCACGATCTCAGAAAAAGCGTTGTTGCCCCTGCCTCGTAATAATGCATTGAGATCACCGAGCTTTCCACGCTTCCTTTCATAACCCATCCATATTTTATCATACTTATTCCATCTGCGTGGGCGGTGAAAAAGAAAGAAGGTGTCATTAGATGTTCGTCCGTATTTTTTATTTAATTCAATAATCCCGTTTTTTACCGCAAGCACCAATGCTTCATCTCCAGGTAAGTGATCTGCAGCGGCATCTTTGAAATCTGTCAGTAAGGCAAAGTAAAGATTCACATAACGGTTAGCCAGAAACCTAACTTCTAACCCCTCTAACAGATCGTTGATCGTTTCAACATCTGTGATCAGGGTAGGGATCACTACCAATGTCTTTGCTTCGGCTGGGATCCCTTTAGAAAAATCCATCCTTGGAAGAAGGGTTGGCTTTATCAGGATGGTGCTAAACCAGTTTACCAGCGAAACTGCAAACCTGGTGGTGGTTAGTAGTGCCACCATACAAACTGCAACCATTACTGTTGTAGAAAGCTGCTCTTTTATAATCTGATCTATTAGTAACCCGCAAATAAGAAAAGTAAGTATGCTGATGCTTCCCAGATAAATTAACAGCGGGTGTTTGTTTCTTATTCTGCTGCATTTTTCAGAAATATCTATTTTAGCATTGGCAGCTTTTGCTGTACCGATACAGCCATCACCTATAAGATAATAACCTACATGCGACTGTTTTAGATTATTGTTTAATGCACCTTTTTTTGCGGCCTGAATAACACTTTCCGCCACCATCTGTTCGGAAGATTTACTGCTGAACGCAATTTTTTCAACAACATGCCGATAGTGATCGCGGGTGTAAAAATCCATCTTTTCATAAACACCGCCAATGTCCTGGCGAAGTGTGGCTTCCACTATACTTGTGTCTTCTACAAAATCTCTCCAGTTTGTGGTGCTTAAAAAACGGAAACTGTTGATACAATTACTTACAGATACCTGGGCAACGGCCTGGTTCTGATTGTCAAGCTGTATAAGCTCACTGGTTGTTAACCCCATTTCTGAAAGCGTTTGTTCAATCCAGTTCAGGGGTAAAGAAAGTGAATTGCCTTTTTCCAGTAAACGCCTGTTCAATTCCGCCACAAAGGCACTTTTCATTGGCGGCTCAGATCGGGCCATATC
>JAYUXA010000133.1:0-7697 GCA_043753245.1 Chitinophagaceae bacterium | reverse complement strand
TTCAATCCTCCCCCCTGGAAATTAAGAGTTTCCCCTTATTGGCCGGAAAGTCGTTTTCAAGAACTCCAATGATCTATTTATGTAAAGACTATGCCTGTCAAACACCTGTAAATGAAGTGTCTGGCTTACAGGAACTGCTTGAGGGCATGCACCAGAAACGGAAATAACGGAGACTAATTATAAACATACACATGCAATATTTTAGATTCCGACACCGTTTAAAGCTCTGGCAGACGCTGTTATTTGCACTTTTAAAATAAAAATCTAAACTTGTGATGAAGTCGGTAACAAATTATTTTTGCCCAATACCCTTTAATATTATGAAAATGAAAAACCTGTCCGCTATTCTCATCGTTCTTGCAGCCGTGTCTGCAGTAGGTTGCGGCAAGCTTAAGAAGTCGTCAAAGGGTGCACCAAGTGACGGACAACTCCATGGAGTTGCACCCGGAAGCCGGTACAACCTTTCCAAGCCACCGGGAATGGTGTATGTGCCACCAGGAACCTTTCATATGGGACCCAGTGATGAAGATGTAAATTTTGCCTACACTGCGCGCAACAAGCAGGTCTCTATCAATGGCTTCTGGATGGATGCCACCGAAATTACAAACAATGAATACCGTCAGTTTGTAAACTGGGTACGCGATTCTACTGCCGCAGTGCTGATGCAGCTCGGCAAAGAAGTGGATGGTCGTTTTTCAGTTGACTGGAAAAAAGCACAGACTATAAAATGGGGGGATAAATCAACTATCGAAAAGGTTGATCAGATGATCCTTTCTCCCGAGAACAGGATATTCGGTAAAAAAGATATCGATCCGTCCAAGCTGATCTATCATTCAGAAACCTTTGACCTTAAAGAAGCGTCTAAAAGAGAGAATGCCGGAAAATCACGGTCATCCTTCATGATCAAGCGTGACGAAAAGATCTACCCGGATACCCTGGTATGGATACGCGACTTTACTTATTCCTATAATGAACCTGCTACTAAAAGATATTTCTCTCACCCTGCGTTCGGTAATTATCCTGCTGTTGGAGTAAGCTGGAAACAGGCAAGCGCATTCTGCGAATGGAGAACCCATTACCTGAATTCTTTTCTGGAATCAAAAAAGAGAACAACAGAATCGGATTTCCGTTTACCAACAGAAGCAGAATGGGAATATGCCGCTCGTGGCGGACGTTCACAATCTATGTTTCCCTGGGGTAACTATTACCTGAGAAATAAAAAAGGATGTCTCCTCGCTAATTTTAAACCTGGGCGTGGTAACTATCCGGAAGATGGTGGTTTTTACACGGTTCGTGCAGATGCTTACTGGCCTAATGATTTCGGTCTGTATTGTATGTCAGGAAACGTGGCAGAATGGACTTCTTCTCTTTATTACGAAGGTGCATACAACTTCCAGCATGATATGAATCCGGATATCCGTTATGGAGCAAAAGATTCAGATCCTCCCAGGATGAAACGTAAAGTGATCCGTGGTGGAAGCTGGAAAGACGTAGGGTATTACCTGCAAACCAGTACCCGCAGCTACGAATACCAGGATACCACTAAATCATATATCGGATTCCGTTGTGTGATCGATCTTCCTGCCACTCAGAAAAAATAATAGTACTAAACCAATAGAAAAATAATATTACTAAACGCTTTATATTCTTTTAATCCTTTTTTAAAATCCGTTCAAAAACCTAAAAAAAACTATTATTATGGCTGGAGTTTCAAAAACCACCGACAGAGTTGTTAACATTATCGTATGTATGGGTGCCGCCATCGTCATCTTTGGCGCCTGGCAGAAAATTACTCACCAGCCTCTGGCAGATTTCTTTCTTACCACAGGTCTTATCTCAGAAGCAATCATATTTGTAGTATACGCATTCCTTCCGCCTCCGGGATCTGAAATGCACGCTATAGCCGAAGCATTACCAAAACTGGCGGCAGGTGCCGGCAATAGTGGAAATCCAGCTCTTGCAAAAATGGACAAGATGTTGCAGGACGCAGACATCAATCCGGCTAATCTTTCCAAGCTGAGCGAAGGGTTCAAAAAATTAGGGTCTCAGGTAGACCGGATCGCCGATGTTTCCGATGTGGTAAAATCTACTAATGATTATGCTGCTAAAACAAAGGAAGCGACAGTTGCGCTGGATTCTATGAAAACGGCGTATCAGGGTGCTACTACCACAATAGGTCATTTTAATGCAGCTGCAGACGGAACAAAGCATTTTCATGAGCAGGTTCAGGTGCTGACCAAGAACCTTGGTTCATTAAACGCTATCTATGAAATAGAACTTCAGGATACCAATAATCACCTTAAAGCGATGAATAGCTTTTATGGCAACCTTACCACTGCTTCCCAGACTATGCAGAACAGTGTGGAAGATGCTAAGAGAGCACACGAACAGATTTCAAAACTTGCCGGCAACCTTACCAACCTGAACACGATCTATGGTAATATGCTGGGTGCTATGCAAGGCCGTTAATTCACATTTGTCCGATGAATTGTATTTGTTAAAAATTGAAAAACCAATCTTTCCATGTCTCTACCCAAAGAGCCCAGGCAGAAGATGATCAACATGATGTATTTAGTGCTTACCGCATTACTTGCACTGAACGTATCAGCTGAAATTCTTAATGCCTTCAAAACAGTCAATAAAAGTATAGACAACGCCAATGACGTTCTCAATAAAAATAATAATGTCATCTACAGCTCTTTAGCTGAAAAGCTTGCTGACCCTAAAACTGCTGTAAAAGCCCAGGAATGGAAGCCAAAGGCAGAGAAAGCACATGCTCTTTCAAAAAAAGTGTATGACGATATAGAAAATCTTAAAAATAAGATCCGCGAAGCCGGTGGATTTGAAGCAGGTACTAAAGACAGTATTAGTTATGAGAGTAATCTGGATGCCTCTACCCGTGTGATGGATAAAGAAGGTGAAGGCGAAAAATTGCAGAAACAACTGGTTGCCTTAAAACAACAGTTGCTGGATATCGATCCGGAAATTGCAAAGGAATTTGCTACTAAACTTCCAATAGATACCAGGACCCCTGAATCTAAAACAGGCAATACGAATAACACCTGGACTACCGCTTACTTCCACATGACTCCGGCTATTGCAGCTATCACCATCCTGAACAAATTTCAAAATGATGTTAGAACTGCTGAAAATCAGATTGTGACTTATTGCCACAATAAGATCGGTGAGGTAGCCGTACGTTTTGACAAATTTGGTTTTGTCGGCGGACTAAGCTCCAGTTACCTTATGCCGGGAGAGAAGCTGAAAGTATATGCCGGTTTGGGTGCTACCTCATCTGGTTCTGCTCCAAACATTACCGTCAATGGCAAACCGATTTCTGTTAATGCCGATGGTATTGCTGAAACAGAGTTTCCGGTAGGTGGTTCCGGAAGCGTTAACGTTGTGATCCGTTATAAGGATCAGGATGGTGTTGAAAAGATCATTACCAAGTCTCTTGAATATTCAGTAGGCCAGCCTTCGGGAGTTGCTGTTTCTGCAGACAAGATGAATGTATTGTATATCGGTGTCGATAATCCGCTTACCATCACCGCTGGTGTAGGTGCAGAAAAAGTTAATGCAACGTTCTCCGGTGGTACCATTTCAAGGGTAAATGGCCCTAAATGGATCGCTAAGCCTAAAACTCCCGGGGAGCAAAATATCAACGTTATCGTGGATGGGAAATCAACTCCTATCCGGTATAGGGTAAAATATCTTCCGGATCCTTCTTCTTTTATTGCTAATAAAAGAGGAGGACCGATCGGAGCATCCGATATCAAGGCTCAGGGAGGGCTGATCGCCCGCCTGATGGATTCAGATTTTGAAGCGGCGTTTAAGGTAGTGAGTTACACTGTTGGTGCAGTAGGGGGTAAATATCCGGTGTATCAGACTGCGCCGAATGACGGTAACAGATGGGGTGGAAGCGCTGCTACTATTATTAACAATGCAACACCAGGAACAAGCATATTTTTTGATAACATTAAGGTTACTGGTCCTGACGGCAAGCTCAGGGATCTTCCGCAGATGTCATTTAACTTGAAATAATTAAATAGGGAACAATGAAAAATCGTATTATCAGGTTGTTTTTGCTGGCTTGTATGCTGGGCGTGATGGTGGAATCAGCCGATGCACAGGTGAAAGCTAAGCGCAAGAAAAGCACCCGGTCTTCAGTAAAAAAGAAGAACACGAATAGAAATAATAACAGCAGGAATGCTGCATTGAATACTGCTCCCAAAGACACTGCCGTAGCACCTGTGGTCGTGGATCTTAAAATCGAGACCCCCCGTCCTTCGTTAAGAAATGACAATGCTATTCAGCGTAACCTTGTGAAAGACAGAACACCTTTGGATTATGAACATATCCGCGAGGACGATGCTACCTACGTACAGCGGGTATGGCGGGAAATAGATGTTCATGAAAAGCTTAACCTGCCTTTCAATTACAAAGCGGACAACGATAACGGCAACCAGCGTTTTATTATCATCCTGCTCAGCGCGATCAAAAGCAATGAAGTAACTGCTTTCAGTGCAGTTGGTGGCGATGATCGTTTTACCACACCATTGCCGTTCAGCAGCATTGCCGAATTGCTGGTGGGAAAGCCAAAGACCCGCCAGGTAGTAGACTGGACAAATGACCCTGATGGTTCCAAAGGACTGATGAAGGATACCACTATCAATTCCGAGTTCAACCCGGACCTGGTAGAACGATACTGGATAAAAGAGGATGTCGTTTTTGATAAAGAATCATCCAGAATGTATACCAGAATATTAGGAATTGCCCCCTTACAAACGATCGTTAATGAAGACGGATCGTTCAGGGCTGTTACACCTTTATTCTGGGTATATTATCCTGATCTCCGGCCTATGCTTGCCAAGTTTGAAGTCTACAATGGTAAAAACTATGGTGCCAGAATGAGCTGGGAAGAATTGTTCGAAAGCAGAATGTTTGCCAGCAGGGTAATTAAGTCAACTATCAATAATCCCAATGATATTTATATCAATGGTTATGTTAAGGATCCTATCCTTGCATTACTGGAAGGTGAAAATATTAAGGAAAAGATATTTAACTACGAACAGGATCTGTGGTCCTATTAATATCGCAGCTATAGTATTGAAAAAGGCGCTATTATTTGTGGCGCCTTTTTCAATTAAATAACGATCCGAAAATTCATGTATTTCACTCCCGTAATGGGAATAATAATATATTATAAAATACCCCATTTGTGGTATTGTTTATATGGAACCTTTTGCTACTTTTACATCGGTTTTTCATAGGATATTGGATTTTAAAACGGGGCTGGATTTTTATCCTGGCCCCTTTTTCATTTAAAGGACAGCTACCCGTTTCAGGTAATTATGCGTTGCTATTAAAATGATCTCTGATTAGTTTAGCCTTAGCAATACCAGCAGCTTTAATTAATTCTTCTTCGCTCAGTGCTTTTATTTTCCTGACCGATCTGAATTGGTTCAACAATTGATCAGCAGTATTTTTTCCGATGCCTTTAATCATCTCCAATTCATTTTTGAACGTTCCCTGACTTCTTTTATTCCGGTGAAACGTTATTCCGAAACGGTGTACTTCGTCTCTTATTCTTCTGATAAGGGTCAGGCTTTCGCTGTTGAATGGTAGTTTTAAGGATTCCGTATCACCCGGAAAGAATAATTCTTCCTCATTTTTAGCGAGACCAACAAAAGTCATCTTTCCCCGAAGGGCTAGTTCATCTACCGCTTCCATAGCGGCACTCAGCTGGCCTTTACCGCCGTCAATGATCACGAGTTGGGGAAATTCTGCCAATTCTTCTTTAAGTCGCTTATAACGGCGGAACACTACTTCCTTCATGGTTGCAAAATCATTGATTCCCGCCACTGTTTTTACATTAAAGTGCCGGTAGTCGGCCTTGCTGGGTAATCCGTTTTTAAAACACACCATTGCCGATACGGGGTAACTTCCCTGAAAATTGGAGTTATCGAAGCACTCGATATGAACAGGCAATTCAGATAGCTGCAGATCGTGCTGCAATTGGGCCAATACCTGTTCTCTTTCGCCATCGTTCTTGCCTTCCAGCTGTAATATTTTTTTCTTTTTCAGCTCTTCCCTGAAATAGTTTACGTTCTTTTCGGACAGCTCCAGTAATTTTTTTTTATCACCACCCTTTGGGATCGTAAAGATTATTCCTTCTTCAGGATAATCTATTGCAAAAGGCAGAATGATCTCCGTGGAAACACTATTGAATGTTGTTCTGATCTGTGCTATGGCAAATGCAAGAACTTCCTCATCTCTTTCATCCAGATGAGTTTCCAGCTGGGAAGTATGCGTCTGTACGATCGTTCCATTCTGGACAGTCAGATAATTTACGTAGGCCGTATCCCCTTCACGGAGAATAGAAAATACATCCGCATTGTTTACGTGTTTGCTTACAATAACAGACTTTGCCTGATAATGCTCCAGATGGTCGATTTTCTTTTTAGTTATTTCCGCTTTTTCGAAATCCAGTTCTGCAGCATATTGTTTCATCTCATTACGAAAATGCCCGATAACAGGGATAAGATTTCCTTTTAAAATATTCTTTACCTGACTCAGACTGTGCGCATACTCCTCGTTACTTTGTTTTCCTTCACACGGACCTTTGCAATTCCCTAAATGAAATTCAAGACAAACTTTAAACTTGCCCTTCCGGATATTATTTTCTGAAAGATTTAATTTGCAGGTACGCAATTGAATATTTTCTCTGATAAAGTCCAGCAGTTCCCGCACTTTATTTACCGAAGTAAAAGGGCCGATATATTGAGAGCCGTCATTAATTTTTCTTCTGGTAAGAAAAATACGCGGGAAAGATTCATTTTTAAATACGAGATACGGATACGATTTATCGTCTTTAAGATCAATATTAAACCGGGGCTGGTATTGTTTAATTAATGCGTTCTCCAGCAGGAATGCATCCTGTTCAGAATTTACGATCGTGAATTCCACCCATAGAATCCGCTGTACCAGTTCATTGGTCTTGTACGAGGTAAATGTTTTTGTAAAATAGGAGCTGACTCTCTTGCGTAAACTTTTCGCCTTACCCACGTAAAGCAACTCGCTGCCACTTCCATAATATTTATAGATCCCCGGTTCTACAGGAATGGTGTTTGCTATTTGTTGAAATTCTTTTTGTGTCATTTATTCCTCCCTGTTGTCCCATACAACATTTATAATTTCTGTTTGCGGTGCTCCGGAATGTGGGGAAGCCTGAGTGATCAGCTGAAAACTTCTTTGCGGCTGCCAGTATAATTTTTTAATATATCCCGTGTCTCCGGAAGTGTGATTTTTTTCCAGGTAAATACTTTTAACCTTATCATATACATCCCCTTTTACAGTCAGCACATCCACTCTTCTGAGAGACAGTGATTCGTTTTTGGTGGAGTATAAAAAAGTAGCTGAATTGCTGGATTTGTCGAGAAACGATGTTTCCTGATATTCCTTTAAAAAAAAACTGTCCTCTATTTCTTTAGGAGTAAATTCTGCAGCAAGCCGGTGAAACTCCTCTGCATTAATATAAACATATTTATTCCGGGCACCCTTTCCGGTAAACTTTTTAATACCAACAGGAAGAGAATCCACATAGGCGATCTCTCCTTTAAGAAAGTCCAGTATGGGAAAATATTTTTTTAACGCGCCTCCTGTATCTTTTAAATTTTCTGCGGAGGAAATTTCTCCAT
>JAYUXA010000132.1:0-16776 GCA_043753245.1 Chitinophagaceae bacterium | reverse complement strand
TTTTATGGAAGTTGCCACAGGAAAAGAGGCTGCAGCAAGAGGATGAGCTGGTTTAAGCAATTCGATTACAGAAAGATAACTAATGCCGGATAATAATAGTACAAAGCCTGTCCAGTACCATTTTTTTCTTGACCTTAAAGAGCGGTCAATTCCTTTCCAGACTTTATCGGATGGGTACATTTTATACTGGTCTGCCTTCTCCTGGATAAAGTCATCAAAATCATTATGGTAGAATTTCTCCATCGTTGTTAGTGTTTGTACGGTTACCGGTTTTCATAAAGTCGGATTTAGAAAGGGATTATTTACCAGAGGCTGCCATACCGTACCAGTCATTCTTAAGTCTGGACGCATAAATTATATTTTTCTTTATCAGTATATCTTCAAGCATTTGTTTAGCTCTTGTATATTGCGAACGGCTCGTGCTTTCTTCCACATCAAGCATTTCTGCAATCTCTTTATGTGAATATCCTTCAATCGCGTACAGGTTAAGCACCGTCCGGTATCCCAGTGGCAATAAGCGGATGCATTCCACTACCTGTTTTGCCTGCACGATGGAAGGCACGGACTCTTCCCTCACCTGCACCCCCGTTGCATGAATAATATCAACACTCTCACTGAACTTTTTATTCTTTTTCAGGTGATTGATACAGGTGTGTACCATGATCCTTCTGATCCACCCTTCAAAAGCACCCGTACTCTTAAAGGTGTGTATCTGGGAAAAGACTTTGATAAACGCTTCCTGGAGCATGTCCTCTGCATCTTCTCTGTTATGGGCAAACCGATAACAAACAGATAGCATCTTAGGACTGAATCTAGTGTACAATTCCCATTGTGCTACAGCCTCATTTTCTAAACAGCCTGATAATATGGCTTCTTCGGTCATCTTAACCGCGTTGGTTCACCTGTAATTTAGACAATTATATAAAACAAATGCTGCATGAAGCATGAAAATATCTTTATCAGATCAAAATATTTCCCGTCATTTCTGCAGGGATCGGCAGGCCCATAACCGTAAGGATAGTTGGTGCCAGATCACCCAGTTTACCAGGTCTTACCAGGCCTTTCCATGTGCTATCAATAATGAATAAGGGAACCAGGTTAAGGGTATGTGCAGTATTAGGGCTGCCGTCTTCGTTGATCATAAAGTCAGCGTTTCCATGATCAGCCGTGAGAAAAATGGTATACCTGTGTTCCAGCGCAGCTGTAACCAGTCTTTTAACGCAAATATCTACGGTTTCCACTGCCTTTATGCCTGCAGAAAAAACACCGGTATGCCCTACCATATCTGCATTGGCATAATTGATACAGATAAAATCAGCCACCTCTTTTTCAATCTGAGGCACAATTGCATCGGTAAGTTCGTAGGCATTCATTTCCGGCTGGAGATCATAAGTAGCAACTTTGGGAGAAGGGATCATAATTCGTTCTTCGTGATCGAAGGGAATCTCCCTTCCACCGTTAAAGAAAAAAGTTACATGGGGATATTTTTCAGTTTCGGCTATCCGTATCTGGTGTTTACCATTATTTTGGAGCACTTCGCCAAGGGTATTGTGAAGATTATCCGTTTCAAAGACCACCTGAACATCGTGATAAGTTTTGTCGTATTCGGTCATGCTAGTATAGCACACGGATAATTTTTTCATGTCGTGATCGGGCATGTCGGACTGGGAAATAGCCTGTGTAATCTCTCTGCAACGGTCGGTTCTGAAATTAAAGGCAAGCACCGAATCACCGTCTTTGATCACCGAAGCTGGCTCTCCTGGTGCTGCGATAATGGTTGGTTTAATGAATTCATCGGTAATGTTGTGAGCATACGCGTACCGAACAGCCTCTTCTGCTGAAGCGGCGTGCTCCCCTTTACCCTTCACCATGGCATCATAAGCCAGTTTTATCCTCTCCCATCTCTTATCACGGTCCATTGCAAAATACCGTCCGCTTACGGTGGCAATTTTGCCAACAGTCAGCCGGATATGCTCTTCCAGTTCGGTAATAAAACCAAGTCCGCTTTTTGGATCGGTATCGCGCCCATCGGTAAACGCATGAATGAGCACATTGCTGAGTCCTTCCTTTTTACAGACGTCCAGAATGGCTTTAATATGATTGATATGCGAATGCACGCCACCGTCACTTACCAGGCCCAGCAGGTGCAACGTAGTTTGATTCAGCTTAGCTCGCCGGACAGCAGCCAGTAGAACCGGATTGGAAAAAAAACTTTTGTCGCGTACGGCCACATTGATACGCTGGAGCTCCTGATATACCACCCGACCGGCTCCCAGATTGAGGTGCCCAACCTCCGAATTGCCCATCTGGCCATCGGGCAGTCCTACTGCTTCACCACAGGTGACCAGTGTAGTATTGGGATATTTTGAATATAAAGAACTGACAAAAGGAACATTTGCATTTTGAATTACATCGGCCGACTTTACTTGTCCAAGTCCCCATCCGTCCATGATTACCAGTATTACCTTCTTTGACATAATGTATTACGTATTATTGTTTTTGACTAGTGCCTAAAGGTAAGTCAAAGAGCACACTGGCCTATATGCAGTATTTTATTAAACTGCTATACTTTGGCATGTTTTTCGCAAATTTGCTGCAAACAACCAGCTATGAAAAAATTTCTGGGAGCAGTGTTTGCTTCGGCATCACTTTTCCTGTCTTCTTTTACACCATCCTATTCTATTGAGCAGGTTCTTGTTGCTTTGAAAAATGGCGATGCCAGCCAGTTAGCAACGTTTTTCGATAACAGAATTGATATTTCACTTCCAAACAAGAGTGACAATTATAGCCGCAAGCAGGCAGAAATGATCCTGAAAGATTTTTTTGCCAGCAATGAAGTGAAAGATTTTCAGGTTAAACACAAAGGAGAAAATAATGGTTCACAATTTTGCATCGGACTCTTACAAACGCGAAACGGAAACTACCGGACCAAACTGTATATGAAACAAAAAGGCGGACAGCAACTGGTTCAGGAAATCGCGTTTCAGTTAGAGGAATAATTTTTTTTTAGAAAGATAAACAACCTGTATTCTTTACACTTAAACCCATGCAAGGCCATCGCATGGGTTTTTTATTTTGCCTAGCTTTGCCTGCATGAACTTTGATGAACAACTGAATGTGCTGATCCATGCAGCTTTACTGGAAGATATCGGGGATGGTGATCATTCTACCCTTTCCTGTATTCCGGCAGATGCAAGGGGAAAAGCACTTTTAAAAATTAAGCAGGATGGTGTACTGGCCGGAATGGAAGTGGCAGAACAGATCTTTAAAAAAAGGGACCGTACAAGCGTTTTTTCTTCTTTTAAAAAAGACGGCGATGAAATGGTATATGGAGAAATTGCTTTTGAGGTGGAAGCCTTTGTGCATACGATCTTAAATATCGAGCGTCTGGTATTGAATTCCATGCAACGCATGAGTGGCATCGCTACGCTGACCAAAAAGTACACCGAAAAATTACATGGATACAAAACACAGGTACTGGATACCAGGAAGACCACTCCAAATTTCAGATTGCTTGAAAAAGAAGCGGTTCGTATCGGGGGTGGACACAACCACCGAATGGGGTTGTATGATATGATCATGCTGAAAGACAACCATATTGATTTCGCCGGAGGCCTGGAAAATGCAATTGAAAAAGCCTGGGAGTACGTACAGGCAATAAAACCAGGCTTAAAGATAGAAGTGGAAACCAGAAATCTTGACGAAGTAAAAAGAGTGATACGGATGGGGAAAGTGGACAGGATTATGCTGGATAATTTTTCTCCGGAATTACTTGCCGAAGCGATGGCAATTATTGGTGGCCTGGTAGAAACGGAAGCCAGCGGTGGCATTAACATCGATAATATCTGCAATTATGCGGAAACCGGAGTGGATTATGTAAGTGTAGGTGCATTGATTCATCAGGCGAAAAGTCTTGATCTGAGTTTAAAGGCTGATTTAAAAGCCTGAAGAAATTTTTAAAGTATACCCCCTTAGTTCATTTCCAGATAGCGATGGAGTACTGCAGGAACAGTACGTTTACTATGCAAATAAAAAAGAAATTTTTAAAGTATAACCCTTTATTCGTTTCCAGACAGCAATGGAGTACCGCAGAAATATTAAGTTTACTATGGCAAATAAAAAACGACCTTCTAACGGAATAGTATATTCGACTGATCCTGCTTTCCGGCCGGAGGAAGATCGTTTAGCGGAACAGGAAACATGGCCAGCAGCAAAGCAACCGCTACGGATACGGCTGGATACCAAACACCGGAGTGGCAAAGCCGTGACGCTGGCAGAAGGGTTTGTTGGTACTACAGAAGATCTTGAGCTGTTGGGCAAACAGTTAAAAACATTTTGCGGAACCGGTGGGAGTGTGAAAGACCGGCAGATCATTGTTCAGGGAGACCAGCGGCCAAAGGTATTGGTATGGCTAAAAAAGAACGGATATACATTAGCAAAACAAGGCTGATAGCCGTATAACAGTGCACGGTTACCTGCCTTGGCTTTTTAATTACTGACCCTGCGCCAGGCTGTATCCTTTTTGATCACCCCACATATTCAGTAACTCCAGACTGGCAATTTTGAAGTCCCCGCTCAGGCTCACATATAATCCGATAATATCCTGTTGATTTAATGCTTCACCATCTAAACTTTCAAACCGGGCATTGTATTGGTTAACCAGATTGGTAAACCTGCTTCCGGTAGGCCATACCTGGGTTCCCCTGTTACTGATACTGACCAGCTTGAATTTTACTCCCGCATGCCGTTCACATTTTTTGGCAATATCCATTGGTTGCACGTTGCTTTCGATGAACATGTCCACCCCTACAATTTTTTCAGCAGCGCCTTCAATACTCTCCATCATTTCATTTTTATCGATATTGAAAACGGTACAGGAAGAAGGAATATCCTGTAGGTCAGGTTTGGGATTGTGGGCTGGTATTTTATCGAAATTGGCTATGATCGCCTTAGCAAAATCGGTAGTACTTAAAGACGGGGTCGATCTGTTGCCAAAATCACCGGTATGCACTCCTTTTTCGAGGGTGTACAACAGGGCGTTTTCGATCATCACAGCAATGTGCAACATACCCAGGTGCCGGAGCATCCCGAATCCGCTCAGCAACAATGCAGTCGGGTTGGCGATATTTTTTCCGGCAATATCCGGTGCCGTGCCGTGCACAGCTTCAAAAATTGCAATATGGTCGCCAATATTGGCCGAAGGTGCAAATCCAAGTCCACCTACCAGTCCGGCACAGAGATCGCTCACAATATCACCCTGCAGGTTGGTGAGCACCACCACGTCGAACATATCGGGCCGCGTAACCAGTTTCATACAGAGATCATCTACGATCACATCATCCGCTTTCAGTTCGGGATACATTTTTGCCACTTCGTAAAAACATTCCAGGAACAGCCCGTCCGTTATCTTCATGATATTGGCCTTGTGTCCGCAAGTGATTCTCCTGGCACCTTTTTGCCTGGCCATCTCAAAGGCATACCGGACAAGCTGCAAACTTCCGGGTCGTGTTATAAACCTCCGGCTCAGTGCTACATCGTGGGTAAGCATGTGCTCGATTCCACCGTAGGTATCTTCTATATTTTCCCGTACTATGGTGATGTCGATGGGAATTCCGGCCTTGCTGAATACGGTATCTACGCCAAAAAGGGTCTGGAACGTGCGTTTGTTGGCATAGGTATTCCAGGTTTTTCTAGCAGTAACATTGATGCTTTTCACCCCTTTTCCTTTCGGTGTTTCCATGGGTCCTTTGAAGAGTATGCCCAGGCGCTCAATGGTTTGGAGCGCTTCCGGCGTCATTCCATTAGAAAATCCTTTATCAAAGACCCACTTTCCCATATCTACAAACTCATATTCCAAAGGAACATTTGCTGCTTTAAAGATGGAAAGCACCGCATCCATTATTTCAGGACCGATACCATCACCATTCGCTACGGCTATTTTCATAATTTATGGAGTTTACTGATTTGCCTGCAATTTGGGTGTTTTCGGTGAAAATCCTGCACGTGCGGATTTTTTTTTACTTTTATATCAAATCACTCTGATGATATCAAAAATTTCAGAAGGCATTGAGGTCAGTGTGGAGACTTTTTATCAGCCCGATTATTCTAATCCTGTATCAGGTGAATATATGTTTGCATACCGTATATCCATAGAAAACCATAATAGTTTTCCGGTAAAATTGCTGCGCAGACATTGGTACATCATTGACAGCAACGGCACTACCCGGGAAGTGGAAGGGGAAGGCGTGGTAGGCGTTCAACCCGTATTGCAGCCTGCAGAAAAATACCAATATGTAAGTGGTTGCAATCTGCGTACAGAACTTGGAAAAATGCATGGAACCTATTCCATGGAAAATTTAAATAATAAATTAATTTTCGACGTGAATATCCCTGTGTTCGAAATGATCGTTCCCTTCAAAATGAATTAATATACTATTATATTCCAGTTGTCAGCTATAGACTATATTTCCAAAACCTTACAGGATTTTATGGGAATAAATTTTTTCACCGGCCACGTAATAAACTACAAAAATTTCAGGTTAAGAAAGTACTATCTGCCTTATATTATTCCGGTCCGGTAACGATCAGAGAAAAATTTACTATTGATATTTTGCTGAAACAATTACTTCTCCGGGTATTCGTCCGCGTTAATGATAGTGAATGATTTTATAACAGTTCCAGATCATTCATTAATCATCCGAAGCAGCGGCTTCCACTACCACTTTATTCAGTTTTTTCGTTAATGGAAATAGTGCAAGTCCGGCAATGATCGCTGCTGTAGCACTGATGCCGAAAAAGATCGCCTTATCATCAAAACGGTCCCAGAAACCTGCAAGAATACCGGATATTTTTCCGCCAAGCGAAGTGGTCAGCATCCATCCACCCATCATTAATGCCGTAAACCGTTTCGGGGAAACTTTTGATACCAGTGAAAGTCCGATAGGGCTCAGGAACAATTCACTTATTGTGAATACGCCATAACTGGCAAATATCCACGCAGAAGAAACTTTGTTTTCGTAGATATTAGTGGAGAGGCAGGCAAAAACCATTACTACAGACGACAATCCCGCAATGACAATACCCCAGGCCATTTTGGAAGGGGTGGAAGGCTCTTTTCCTTTTGTCCGTAACCATCCGAATAAACCAACGATCACCGGAGTAAGCAAGATGATCCAGAAAGGATTGATCGACTGGTATATTTCTGTAGAAATTAATTTCAGATCCTGCCCTGGTGCAGGCCATTCTTTTTTGGGAAGATTCTTGAAATAAGGATCGATCCCCGTTTCAGTTAGCACTTTTCCTTTACTATCGGTTTGTGCCCGAAACTGATGGTCCAGTACGGGCACTTCAGTAGGGCTGGTATTAATTGCCTGCAATAATCCGAAAGGTTTCAGTGGTGCTTCTACGGCTTTCGACGTTTCTCTATTGGTATACGTTTCAGCCCAGATCGTTAGCGCAGTGGAATTTTGATTATAAATGTTCCAGAAAATGATGGAAGCGGCAAAAAGGGTGAGCAGGGTACCCAGACGCTTTCTGTCGAAACCTTCTGCCCGGCGCCACAAAGAAAGGTAGAAAATAATGATCGGCACACAGGCGAAGATGAACGCATCATTGGAATCGGAGCCGATAATATTTCCGGGGATAAACCATCCTATGGCCCCGGAAATGGCTGCAGGAAGAAAAACGTAAAGGCCAATTTTGGAAAAGGGAGTATCTCCCGGCTGTGCTGGTTTTATTACATCTGCATCCCGGACATGTTTTTGTCCTGACGCAAACCAGGCCATGCCGATCAGCATTCCTACTCCGGCAGCGGCAAACGCATAACCCCAGGTATAATTATTCCGAAGGTACGAGGCTACGAAATTGCATACGAAGGCACCAATATTGATCCCCATGTAAAAGATATTGTAAGCGGCATCTTTTTTAGGCTTTAGTTCGTCCTTATTGTATATGTTACCCAGCAGGGTGCTGATATTCGGCTTAAAAAAACCATTACCGATAATTACACAGAGCAGGGAAAGGTATAATAATGCATTGCTTCCAGGGATAGATAAGAGAAAATAACCTAAGGCCATCAGGCTTCCACCTAAGTAGATCGCTTTTGAATACCCCAGAAACCTGTCCGCAATCAGGCCTCCGATAAAAGGGGTGAGGTATACCAGGGCTACATAGGTACCTACGATATCAATAGCAGTAATGGTGTCAAAACCTCTTCCGCCATGTCCTGTAGTGTCGGTGAGATATAAAAACAAAATACCGATCATCAGGTAGTATCCGAATCGTTCCCACATTTCGGTAAAGAAAAGTACGAACAAACCTTTAGGGTGTTTTACATTTCCAGTTAGCTGGTTCATTAGCAGGCAGATTGCGTGAGGTAAGTATATTCCATGCCAAAGTAGCGATTAATTGTAAAGGGCGATTCCCGTTCATCTATTTTTATTGTCGAATACACCCGGGAATCACGAAATTTGAAAATCTAAAAAATACCCAGCACCACACTATGAACCTGTTACTATTAGGCAATGGCGGAAGAGAACATGCAATTGCCTGGAAAATCATCAAAAGTAAACACTGCGAAAAGCTTTTTATAGCCCCTGGAAATGCCGGTACTTCGCAGTGCGGCACAAATGTGGACCTCCAGCCGATCGATTTTGAAGGCGTAAAGCAATTTTGTATTACCAACGATATTCATATGGTGATCGTGGGACCTGAAGAACCACTCGTGCGGGGTATTGTTGATTTTTTTAAAGAAGATCCCCTGGTATCGCAGATCCCGGTTATCGGGCCATCCCGCGAAGCGGCGCAGCTGGAAGGCAGTAAGGCCTTTGCAAAAAGATTTATGGTGCGTCACCATATACCTACGGCGCAATACCAGGAGTTTGACGATTCAAATTATGCTGCCGGAATTCCCTATCTCCAGGCACATGCCCTTCCAATAGTGCTGAAAGCCGATGGACTGGCAGCAGGAAAAGGGGTAATGATCTGCCAGTCGCATGTAGAAGCGATGAGTGAGTACGAGTTAATGATTCACCAGAATAAATTTGGGGAAGCAGGGAAAAAAGTGGTGGTGGAGGAGTTTCTTGATGGTATAGAAATGAGCGTGTTTGTGCTGACAGACGGGAAAAATCATATCGTGCTACCGGATGCAAAAGATTATAAACGAATAAATGAAGGCGACCGCGGACCCAACACCGGTGGAATGGGGGCAGTAAGTCCGGTGCCATTTGCAGATGAGGAGTTCATGAAAAAGGTGAACGACCGTATTATTATTCCTACAGTAGAAGGGTTAAAAAAAGACAATATAGAGTACCGGGGATTTATCTTTATCGGGGTTATTAAAGTAAATGGGGAGCCCAGGGTTATCGAATACAACTGCAGGCTGGGTGATCCGGAGTCCGAAGTGGTGATACCAAGATTAAAGAACGACCTGATGGAGCTTTTTTTGGCTACTGCCAATGGAACCCTGTCAGAAATTATAGTGGAGGAAGATGCTCGTGTGGCCTGTACCGTTATGGCTGTAAGCGGCGGATACCCGGGCACGTATGAGAAAGGATTTCCGATCACTGGTCTGGAAGTAAATGTTCCCGGAGTGCTGCTCTTTCATTCCGGTACCACAGAAAAAGAAGGCGCTGTACTTACAAATGGCGGGCGCGTTTTATGTGTTACGGCTTTTGGTGAAAATATCGATGAGGCCGTGCACAGTTGCGTGGAAATGATGGGTCTGATCGACTTTGACGGAATGGCCTACCGGCGGGACATTGGCTGGGAATTCAGATAACTGTTCAAAACCCGGGATGCGTATCTGTTTTGCACATCTGAACAGACAATTATTTTAATTATTCCGGTAATTACCTGTTAAGAACAGGAATAACCGGATTTGCGTCCGGTTAAATCACCGGGGGGTTTTATAGTTTTAATTATTTACAATAAACCGGGTCCTTTGTAGTTTATATTGCAAGTCAACGGTTTACTTTGTTTATTCGGATTATTTCCGTCAATTTTGCTGGCATTACGACTTTAATTTAAAATCTGACCTAGATAAAATAAAATGGGATTATTCAATTTTCTAACGCAGGAGATCGCAATGGATCTGGGCACTGCCAACACCCTCATCATCCACAATGAAGAGATAGTGGTGAATGAGCCAAGCATTGTGGCCCTTGACCGGAACAACCCTAAAACCGTGCTTGCAGTAGGCAAAAGAGCCTTAATGATGCACGAAAAAACACATGAAAGCATAAGGACCGTGCGTCCGCTGAAAGATGGCGTAATTGCCGATTTTAACGCCGCCGAGTTGATGATACGGGAAATGATCAAAATGATCTATCCGAAAAAACCATTGTTTCCTCCCAGCTGGAGAATGATGATCTGTATCCCAAGCAGCATCACCGAAGTGGAAAAACGTGCTGTCCGTGACAGCGCAGAGCAGGCCGGAGCCAAAGAAGTTTATTTATTACACGAGCCTATGGCTGCGGCCCTGGGTATAGGCATCGACGTGGAAGAACCGGTCGGCAACATGATTATCGATATCGGGGGAGGTACTACGGGCATTACCGTGATCGCTCTTGCAGGCATTGTCTGTGATCAGTCTATCCGGATTGCCGGTGATGAATTTACAGCAGACATCATGGAAGCACTTCGCCGCTACCACAGTTTGCTGATTGGGGAAAGAACGGCTGAACAGATCAAGATCAACATCGGAGCAGCCATGAAAGACCTGGAAACACCTCCGGAAGACATGCCGGTGAATGGCCGTGACCTGGTAACCGGCATACCTAAGCAGATTATGGTCAGCTATCAGGAAGTTGCCGAGGCGCTGGATAAAAGCATTTTTAAAATAGAAGAAGCGATATTAAAAGCACTGGAAATGACGCCGCCCGAACTGGCTGGTGATATTTACAGGCGAGGATTGTATTTAACAGGTGGCGGTGCACTGCTTCGCGGCCTGGATAAAAGACTGAGCCAGAAAATAAAATTACCGGTCCATGTTGCCGACGACCCACTGAAGAGTGTGGTGCGTGGAACAGGATTGGCCCTGAAGCATTACGACAGGTATCCTTTTGTAATGAGATAAAAAACATTTCTACGTGCGAAATATTTTTCTCTTCATCAGAAGGTATTTTAATTTTCTTTTTTTTCTGGTGCTGCAGATAATTGCCCTTTCTTTTTTGTTCCGCTATAATAAATTTCATGAGGCTGCATTTCTTGGAACAGCCAATGAACTGACCGGTCGGGTAAGTTCAAAATACAGCAACGTTGAATATTATTTTCACCTGAAGAAAACAAATGAATCGCTTGCTGCGCAGAATGAACTGCTTTTAAACGGCCTTCACTCGAATTACCAGGCACCCGATTCAGCCCTGCAAATAGTGACCGATACTGTGAAATACGATACCCTCGGCCTCATCAGAAAATATGTCTGGCGCGGCGCACGTGTGGTAAACAATTCAGTAAGTCTGCAAAATAATTACATCACTATCCACCGGGGAGAAAAGCAAGGTGTGTTAAAAGAAATGGGAGTGATAAGCCCGGCAGGACTGGTAGGTATGGTGGTGAATACGAGTGAAAACTTTTCAGTAGTCATGACCATGCTTAACAGGCAGAGCAGCGTGAGTGCCAAATTACACAAGTCAGGCGAGATCGGAAAAGTACAGTGGGATGGACGCTCTCCGGATTTTGTCACCATGATCAATATTCCAAAAAGCGCACGCATCGTTAAAGGAGATTCAGTCGTTACCAGCGGCTACTCCCTGTCCTTTCCTCCAGGAATTATGATCGGTACCATAGAAGAGGTACAAGACGATAAATCAAGTAATTTTTTCTCTCTGAAAGTAAAACCATCAACCAACTTCTTTAATGTAGAATACGTTACTGTTGTCGACAATCTGCAGAAAGAAGAGCAGAAAAAAGTGGAGGAGGCCGCAAGGAAAAACCAATGAGCAAACTGCTGAAAAATACCATCCGGTTTATATTGTTCATTCTGATACAGGTATTCGTGCTTTTTCAGGTAAAACCACTGCACCAGTTTATAGTGCCCTACCTGTACTTTCTTTATATTCTATGGCTTCCTTTTAATACTCCCCGCCTGGGATTGACCCTGATTGGCTTTCTTTTTGGCCTGTCGCTGGACTATTTCACCAAAACACCCGGATTGCACGCTGCTCCCTGCACGCTGATCGCTTATTTCAGGCCTTTTCTAATCAATATTCTTATCCGGCAGGAAGGTGCTGAACAAAACTATGGCTCACCTTCCATTACGAGCATGGGCCTGCCCTCCTATACGATTTATGTTTTCATTTTAACACTGCTTCATAACGGATACCTTGTTTTTTTAGAATGGATTGATTTTGGTTCTTTTTTTTATTTCGCAGGAAAAGTATTGGCAAGCACAGGAGTGAGTATGCTGCTTATCTTTGTTGCTGAACTTTTGTTTTTCAGAAAAGAAAAATTCAGAACCAATACAGCATAATTCTATTACCATCCTATGTCGGTTTTCAACCAGTCCAGAAGCAATATTATCCGCCTGATTTTTCTGGGTGTGTTCCTTATTATTATCCTTCAGCTGTTTAATCTTCAGCTGGTATCCGATAATTACCGTCAGCTGGCCCTTAACAATGCTGTATTCAGAAAAGTGGTGTATCCTAACCGGGGAATTATTTACGACCGTAAGGGTAAAGCCATCCTTAACAATACCATCATGTACGATTTGGTGGTGACACCCAATGAAGTAAAAAATATCGACACTGCCAGTCTGTGTGCCCTCCTGCAGATTGATACCACCGAATTCATCAACCGCATGCGGGATGCTAAAATAAAAAATGGCCGGTATCGCCCATCGATATATGAAGATCTGCTGCCTCCGGATATTTATGCAAGACTGGATGAAAACATCTGGAAATTTCCCGGATTTGCATTGGTGGAAAGACCGGTGCGGGTATATCCGTTTAACGCTGCGGCCCATATTATGGGATATGTAGGCGAGGCTGATTCTACCATCATCAGGCGTTCAAAAGGATTTTACATGATGGGCGATTATGTGGGAAGAAGCGGACTGGAAGCCTATTATGAAAGTGTTCTGATGGGACAGCGCGGTGTAAATAACTTAATAAAGGACAATAAAAACCGGCTGGTAGGTAAGTACGAAAACGGAAAGTTTGATACGGCTGCTATGCCGGGAAGAAGCCTCGATACCTATATTGATATAGAGGTGCAGCAGCTTGCAGAAAAATTAATGTCCGGTAAAGTAGGAGGTATAGTGGCGATCGAACCCAGAACCGGGGGGATTATCGCTATGGTATCCGGGCCAAATTTTGATCCGAATGAATTAACTGGTCCCAGCAAACAAAAGAACTATGGAAAGCTGGTGCTGAATGTGGCCGGGCCTTTATTAAACCGCGCGATAAAAGGAACTTATCCGGCCGGGTCTACGTACAAGCCCATTGAAGCCCTGATCGCGCTTGATGAGGGGGTCATTACTCCTGCAAGTGGTATTGCCTGTTCGGGTACCTATTACGGATGCAACCGCCCTGTAAATTGTACGGAAAAATGGCCCGGCCATGCAAAAGACCTGCGCACCGCAATTGCACATTCCTGCAATTCGTTTTTTTCAAATGCCTACCGGCTGATCGTGGATAATCCCCAATATGGAAATGTAAAACTGGGGTATTCCAAATGGAATGAATACATGAATAAATTCGGGTACGGGAAAAGGCTCGGCCTCGATCTTCCCAGTGAAGACAGGGGAAATATTCCCGATACCACTGTATATAATAAAGTATACAATAACTCCTGGAACTCCTGTACCAATGTGACCCTGGGAATAGGGCAGGATATGATGCTGGCCACTCCGTTGCAGATTGCCAATGGAATTTGTATTGTTGCAAACAAGGGATATTATTATACACCTCATTTTGTGCGGCAGATTGAAAATGCCACAGAAGGAGATTCGATCCTACGTCCGTTTACCAGAAAACATGAAGTGCTCACGCATATTTCTGATGACAAATATGAAACCGTAATCAGTGGCATGCAGGATGTGGTAGACCTGGGTACAGGCCGCGGCGCAAAAATTCCGGGAATAAATATTTGTGCTAAAACGGGCACCGCAGAAAATTACCGTAAAATAGACGGCAAGCGGATCAAATTAAAAGACAACTCCCTTTTTGTTTGTTTTGCTCCGAGAGAAAATCCTAAAATAGCAATAGCGGTAATAGTTGAAAATGCAGGGTTCGGGTCCACCTGGGCCTCACCCATAGCATCACTGATGCTGGAAAAATTTTTAAACGACACCCTTCGGCCTGAACGTATAAAAGAAGTAGAAAGAATAGCAGCGGCTAACCTGATGCCTTCTTATTTACCGCGCCTGCAGTTTATTGAAGATTCCACCAGGGGATCAGTATGGTTTAAAAAAACCAACGACAGTAATTACATCAGAAAATACCTGCACAAAGGATATACACCCATACCTAGTTATGAAAAGGATCAGCCTAAAGCAAAACCGGCCATTAAAAAATTACAGGCTTTAAAAAGTACCCCACCACCCATTCAATTACCTGAAAATCAGTCTGCAGGTAAAGGCATTGCCAGCACCGCAGGTGTACAAGTACCTGATGCAGCTCAGGTACGGCATCCATCCCGGACATGGATTATTTTCAGGCCGGAAGAAATGTGGGCAGGTGCCTCATCTAAAAGGAAAAAAGCATGAGCCAGCGCAATCCCTCCATATCAAAAGGTGCAGACTGGATCATGATCTGGTTATATATAGCGCTGGTGGCTATCGGTATCGTAAGTATATTTTCAGTAACCTACCGGGAAGGAGAAAATGTGCTGGATGGATTTCTGAAATTTAAAACCGATTACGGTAAACAAACCCTTTTCTTCGTTATTTCCCTGATCATCGGATTATTTATATTACTTACCGACAGTAAATTTTTTACCGCCACTGCTAATATCTGGTATGCATTTGGGATTTTTATGTTACTGCTGGTTTTTCCATTTCATACGGCGGTGAAAGGAACCGATTCTATCATTAAACTGGGAGGATTCAATATACAACCTGCAGATTTTTGTAAGGTTTTTGTAAATCTCGCGCTGGCAAAGTATTTATCACGCGTGGAGACTGAATTTGCGCGGCCACGGTCACAATTAATTGCCGCAGGCATTGTTTTGCTTCCTGCCATTCTTGCGATAGCCCAGAAAGAAACCGGCCTTGCACTGGTCTTCTTTGCTTTTTTTCTGGTGATGTTTCGTGAAGGACTTCCAGCCATTTACCTGATTCTTGGATTTTCTTTTGCAGTGCTGGTGGTAGCAACGTTGCTGATAGAAAAAAATACGCTGGCGATTATTCTTACGGGTATCGCTGCTGCCGTAATTTATTTTATGCGAAGGCAGGCGAAGAAAAACAAACAGTTGATTTTAGGTATTGCTGTTATCTGGCTGGTGTGCGTAAGTATCCAGCGCTTTGCAGTGCCCTTTTTGTTTACCCATGTATTACAGAAACACCAGGTAGAAAGAGTGTTCTCGCTGATTGGGCGCGAGAATCCATATGCCGCATTAAATACAGTGGAAGGGGAAGAGTTGGCGGCAACAAAAATGAAAGACACCGATTACAACGTACGGCAGAGTAAAATAGCTATTGGCAGCGGAGGCTTTTTTGGAAGAGGATTTTTAAAAGGAACACAGACAAGGTTTGATTTTGTTCCTGAACAACAAACTGATTTTATTTTTTGTACTATCGGTGAAGGATTCGGATTTCTGGGCAGTGCTATGTTTCTCGGATTGTATTTATTTTTATTACTTCGGATCATTACTGTAGCCGAACGGCAGCGAAGCGTTTTTAGCCGTTGTTATGCCTACGGAGTAGCTTCCGTGTTCTTTTTTCATATTGCGATTAATATCTGTATGACCATCGGACTTGCGCCGGTTATCGGAATTCCACTTCCCTTTATCAGTTACGGAGGAACCTCACTGTTGACCTTTTCTATTATGCTGGCGATCCTAATCAGACTGGATGCAGACCGTCAGATGGTTTTAAGGTAAGTATACACCTAAATTTGCCTGATGAAAATTATTCCATTGAGCGAAGGCGCTTTCACTATAGATAAAACAAAGGTTTTTGTTCCTTTTGATGAAACAAAGGACCAGCTAAGCGCGCGCCCTGTGGGGAGTCTGCTGGTGGAAGTACAGCCTTTCCTGATAATAACAGACAAGGATATGCTGCTGATGGACGCCGGACTAGGATTCACCAATGAAAGCGGGGTTCCCCAGATACACCAGCTGCTCATGGACCAGGGAATAAATCCTTCTGAGATCACTAAAGTATTGATGAGTCACCTGCACAAGGATCATTCCGGAGGGGTGGGTATACCGGAGACAAACAAATTGAGTTTTCCTTTAGCCAGGTATTATGTGCAACGGCAGGAACTGGAATTTGCGTTAAGTGACAAGGCTGGCTCGAACATTAAAGAAGATATATGGTGTTTAAAGGATTCCTCTCAGGTGGAATTGCTTGACGGTGATGGAACGATCGATGGCTATATAGGATATATGCAAACGTCCGCACACAGCAGGTATCACCAGGTATTTAAAATTACTGAAAAAGAAAAAATTGTATTTTTTGGTGGTGACGATGCGCCGCAGTTTCAACAGATGAAAAGCAAGTATGTGGCGAAATACGATTTTGATGGAAAAAAATGCATGCAGCTCAGGCAGCAGTGGTTTGAACAGGGAACCCGTGAGCACTGGACATTTTTATTCTACCATGATACTAAATCAGCG